>JAUZQI010000129.1 GCA_030951095.1 Mariprofundus sp.
TGTTTACAAGATCATTAAAGATACCTGATCATAGCAAATTGGGTGCCAACACAGCTGGTGTCTTATCGCAAACGTATGGCAACCCGAATGCGTACACGCACATCCAGTGCGAAAACGATTAACGAACAAGAACAAAAAAAACAGATGTATCCATCAGGGGCTTTCTTATGTGTCGGAGCGGACTGGACTATGTCGGGCTCCTGCCCTCCACCCTTCGGGTCGCCGTCGTTCCTTCGACGTTTAAAATCGCTCCTGCGATTTTATCGACAATTTTGCAGGAGAGCAAAATTGCACGCTATAGCGCCCGGATGTGCACCATGATCATTGTACAGGACAGTACAATGGCACGTGTAAGCGCCCTGAAAGGGCAGTGCAACGGATGTGCACTATGAACCCGAACGCGTGCTCTCGCGCCCATCCGCTCTTGTAAGCTTCTTGCAAACGCAATAAAAAAAGCCCCCGATGTTTCCATCAGAGGCTTACTTATGTGGCGGAGCGGACGGGACTCGAACCCGCGACCTCCGGCGTGACAGGCCGGCATTCTAACCAACTGAACTACCACTCCAGTTCGCTGCCAAGACAGCTATTTCAGCGGGGCGCAACTTAATCATTTACGTCCCCGAAATCAACCATGAGATTAATGCTTAAGCACCAGCCCCCGGTTAACATGAAACAAATAACGCGCCTGCATGACTGCTTTCCACCCTGTGATACTGTTTCATATCACGGAGTGGAAAAAATCCATGCGCATTTGAGAGACTATATGGTGGGCGCTGCAGGGCTCGAACCTGCGACCTACGGCTTGTAAGGCCGTTGCTCTCCCAGCTGAGCTAAGCGCCCGAATAAAAAACAAGGGCTACTGCCCTTGTTTAAGAAAACGGATATCCGCTCTCGGGATTTACTTGACAGCGTCTTTCAGTGCTTTGCCAGCCTTGAATTTCGGTGCCTTGGATGCTGCCACCTGGATAGCTTCACCCGTCCGTGGGTTACGTGCTGTGCGTGCTGCACGATCAGCTACTGAAAAAGTGCCAAAACCAACCAAACTTACTGCATCACCATTTGCCAAAGTGCCTGTAATACCACTGAGTACAGCCTCAACAGCCTCACCTGCTGCCGCTTTACTCAGACCTGCTGCATCAGCCACATGGTTAACCAAATCTGCTTTATTCATTATTCCTCCCGCTACGTTCAATAAGGTGCGAACTATACGCATTCAACCCCATATCCTGTCAACCGATTTTTTTAATTATTTTGACTTAATGTGCCACTGCCGGTTTTTCATTCAGATAAATATCTGCAACGCCTGCTGGCACGAAGCTTCTGGACATACTCATACCGCTCGGCATCCGAGTCAAGGTATGTTCTAATACCTCATCCATGTGACTCACAGGATGAACTTCAAGGCCTTTCAGAACATCTTCATGGATGTCCTTTAAATCTTTCAGGTTTTCTGCCGGAATAATGGCACTGGTCAACCCTCCGCGATGGGCTGCCAGCAGCTTCTCTTTTAGCCCGCCAATCGGCAAAGCCTTACCTCGCAGTGTAATTTCACCGGTCATACAGACATGCCTTTTCACTGCAATACCGGTCAAGGCAGACACAATTGATGTTGCCATGGCCAATCCGGCCGATGGCCCGTCTTTAGGGATAGCCCCTTCCGGTACATGCACATGAATATCCACTTTCTGATGAAAATCGGGTTTCAGCCCCAATTGACCGGCACGCGAACGCACGTAGGTCAACGCCGCCTGAATCGATTCCTGCATCACATCGCCCAACTGCCCTGTCACCGTTAATTTACCCTTGCCCGGCATCAAGGCAGTTTCGATCTGCAACAACTCGCCACCGACTTCCGTCCAGGCAAGCCCTGTCACCACACCAATCTGATCCTCTTCTTCAGCCAGACCAAATCGATATTTCCGCACCCCAAGATACGCTTCAATATCTGCTTCTCCCAGCGTAATTATGTCGCTTTTCCCTGACTGTACCAAATGACGCGCCACCTTGCGACACAGCTTGGCCAAATCACGCGACAAACCTCGAACACCTGCCTCACGCGTGTAATAACGGATAATTTCGGTCAGTGCCGAATCCTCGATTTTGAGCTGTTTTTCTTTTAACCCGTGATCATTAAGCTGCTTGTTCAACAGATAACGCCGTGCAATTTCGAGCTTCTCATGCTCGGTATAACCCGAAATACGAATAATCTCCATACGGTCCAGCAACGGCCCCGGAATATTCAGGCTGTTGGCTGTAGTAATAAACATCACCTCGGAAAGATCATAATCCACTTCCATATAGTGATCGTTAAAGGTGTGATTCTGCTCAGGATCGAGAACTTCCAACAAGGCTGAGGCAGGGTCGCCCATGAAATCCGCCCCCAGCTTATCGATTTCATCAAGCAGAAAGAGCGGATTCTTCGTGCCTGCTTTTTTCATCGACTGAATCACCTTGCCCGGCATCGAACCAATATAGGTCCGTCGATGCCCCCTGATTTCAGCTTCATCGCGCATTCCGCCCAAACTCATGCGTACATATTTACGTTTGGTTGCACGGGCAATGGACTTGGCCAGCGATGTCTTACCTACACCCGGTGGCCCGACAAAACAAAGAATCGGCCCTTTCATTATACGCACCAGTCTAAGCACAGCCAAATGCTCCAGAATGCGTTCTTTAACCTTCTCAAGGCCATAATGATCTTCATCCAGAATCTGCTCTGCCACACCAATATCCTTACCCACTCTGGAGCGTTTCTTCCACGGGATATCAATCAGCCAATCGAGATAATTGCGTACCACGGTCGCTTCTGAACTCATCGGCGGCATCATTTTCAATCGTTTGAATTCGTTATCGGCCTTTTCTCTGGCCTCTTTACTCAAACCCGATGCCTTGATCTTCTTTTCCAGCTGTTTCAGATCGCTTTCTGCATCTTCATCGCCAAGCTCTTTCTGGATTGCCTTCATCTGCTCCGAGAGATAATACTCGCGCTGACTCTTCTCCATCTGGCGCTTCACGCGACTGCGGATACGTTTATCGACCTGCAGCAGCTCCATCTCTTCTTCCATATGCGCGTATAACCGTTCCAGCCGGCCAATCACATTGGGCATTTCAAGCAGTAACTGCTTATCTTCCACCTTCAGACTCAGATGGGCAGCAATGGTATCCGCCAGCTTATCCACCTCATCCACGGCTGAAACCGAAACCATAACCTCGGGCGGCAGTTTTTTGTTCAGCTTAACATAGGATTCAAACTGCTGAATCACCGAACGTGACACTGCATCCAGTTCATGTTCATCCTCAGCAACTGCAGGCATGAGTGAATAGCTTCCACGCAGGTATTCACCATCAGCAATCAACTCGTCAACCAACAGGCGGGAACCACCCTCAACCAGCACCTTGATGGTACCATCCGGCAGTTTCAACAACTGCAAAATATTGCCGATCGTACCGATGCTGTATAAGTCATCTGCCCCGGGATCATCATTCGAAGCATCCTTCTGGGCCAGCAGCAGAATTTTCTTATCCGAGGCCATGACCTCTTCCAGCGCCTTCACTGATTTATCACGTCCGACAAACAGCGGCACAATCATGTGCGGAAACACAACGATATCGCGCAATGGTAATATGGGGAGAATACCCTGATTCTCTGTCACTATGTCTTCGGCTTGGTCATTGTTCCATTCGGCCACTGAAAACTCCTGTTGATATCACATACAACAGCCCTTTTCAGGACTGCGTAAAAAATTAAATTATAGCGGGGAACAGAATCAGGATGCTGCTTCCAGTTGCTGCTTTTCACCATCACCCTGAAACACCAGTACAGGCTTGCTCTTGCCTTCAACAGCATCTCCGTTAACCACGCATTTTTCCACGTGGGTCATCGACGGGATATCATACATCACATCCAGCATCACCGATTCCATAATTGCTCTAAGACCGCGTGCGCCGGTTTTACGTTCAATCGCTTTTTCGGCAATCGCATTCAACGCATCATCGGTAAAAGAGAGCTCCACATCATCATATTTCATCAATGCGGCATACTGTTTAACCAGCGCATTCTTCGGCTCGGTCAGAATACGAAACAAGGCATCTTTATCCAGATGACTTAGCGTTGCCACGGCAGGCAACCGCCCTACCAGCTCCGGAATCAGGCCGAACTTGATCAGATCTTCCGGCTCCACCTGGCTGAGAATAATACCGATATCCTTTTCATCATCGGTCACTACTTCGGCGCCGAAACCAATCGAACGCGGCTTACCCTTGGCTTCAATCAGTTTCTCTAGCCCTGAGAATGCACCACCGAGAACGAACAGGATATTGGTTGTATCTACCTGCATAAATTCCTGTTGCGGATGTTTGCGGCCACCCTGCGGCGGCACAGCAGCCACAGTACCCTCGATCAGCTTCAGCAGCGCCTGCTGCACCCCTTCACCCGACACATCACGGGTGATTGAAGGCCCTTCAGCCTTGCGTGAGAGTTTGTCGACCTCATCAATATAAACAATACCGCGCTGTGCCTTTTCAACATCATAATCAGCTGCCTGCAGTAATTTCAGAATGATATTCTCGACATCTTCGCCCACATATCCGGCTTCGGTGAGCGTGGTGGCATCTGCCATCACAAACGGCACATCAAATATTCGTGCCAGAGTTTGAGCCAGCAGTGTCTTGCCGCAACCTGTAGGACCGAGCAATAATACATTAGACTTGGAAATTTCCACATCGCTCTTTTCATTATGAGCAATGCGTTTGTAGTGGTTATACACCGCTACGGACAACAATCGCTTGGATCCTTCCTGACCAATCACATATTCATCAAGGAATGCCTTGATTTCAGCCGGGCGAGGGAGTCCAGTCTCTTTCTTGTCATCCTCTTTCTGCTCACCGGATAATTCTTCGACAATGATTTCATTGCATAATTCAATGCATTCATCACATATAAAAACAGTAGGGCCAGCAATCAGCTTTTTAACATCGTGCTGTGATTTACCACAGAACGAGCAATATAAAGTATTATCTCCGCTACTATTTTGAGTCGTCATCTGCACCTCGGTTGGCCTGATTCTCACCCGCTTCGGGGCGGGAAGTCAGCACATCATCAACCAAACCGTAAGCTTTCGCCTCATCAGCGGTCAAGAAATAATCACGTTCCACATCATCTGCAAGCTTGTCCAACGGCTGTCCGGTGTGCCCAGCCAACATCTCGTTCAGATGATCTTTCAACTTGAGAATCTCACGCGCATGAATCTCGATATCGGTTGCCTGGCCCTGAAATCCACCCAACGGCTGATGAATCATAATCCGCGCATTGGGCAGGGCATAACGTTTTCCGGCCGTGCCCGCCGCCAGCAAATGCGCGCCCATGCTGGCCGCCTGACCCACGCACAGGGTGGACACATCGCAACGAATATATTGCATGGTATCGTAAATCGCCAAACCGGAGGTGACCACGCCACCGGGGCTGTTGATGTAGAGGAAAATATCTTTATCAGGCCCTTCCGACTCCAGAAACAACAACTGGGCGATAATCACATTGGCGATATGATCGTCCACCGGCCCGTTCAGGAAAACAATGCGCTCTTTGAGCAAACGCGAATAAATATCGTAGGAACGCTCTCCGCGTGCCGTTTGTTCTACTACCATGGGAACCAGCGTCATGATTTCTCCTTTTCTACTCTTATTCGTGATGAAGTCGTAAAAAGTCCATCTGTGGGCGCGGGAATAACCGTTTTTTATCCCTGTTCTTGTTCCGCCTGCCATTCGGACAGCGCCTTGGTCACAGGCTTCGTTTTGGCCTCGGATGCAATATACTCAATACAACGACGTTCCAGCAAGCCTTCGCGCACCGAACCCATCTGTTCCTGCTGGCCGCGAATCCATGTTTTGAACTGATCACGCTGTTCTTCGGGATACTGCTGTGACTGGCGATTCAGTTCCGCTTCAATCTCGATATCATCCACCGATAGATCGGCGCTTTCACGCACTTTCTGCAACAATACAGACAATTTCAGCCCGCGCTCGGATCGCGTCCGCACTTGCTGTTTAAATGCCTCATCCTTGAACATATCAGCTGGCGCTTCCGTGCCCTGTTGTTTCATATTATCCAGCACACGCTTGGTTGTTTCGCGCATATCCTGCTCCAGCAGCGCTTCCGGCAAACTAATTTCATGGGCTGCCAACAGTGCATCCAGCGCCGCCTCGCGCGTGGCCGAGAACGATGCCTGTTCTGCCTCTTCATCCAGACGTGCCTGCGCATCGGCGCGCAATGCTGCATCATTATCAAAGCCCAGCATAACCGCCAGAGCATCTGCATTTTCAGCCGTTTCAGGCTTGCCAACACTTTTCACCACGGTAGCAAAGCTGGCATCTTTACCGGCCAGATGGGCGGCCTGATAATCAACCGGGAAGCTCACTTCGATAGTGATTTCATCGCCTGCAACCGAGCCAATTAACTGCTCTTCAAAGCCCGGAATAAAACGCCCCTCGCCTAGCACCAGCGGCACATCCTCGCCTTTACCGCCATCGAATTCTTCGCCATCAATGACGCCGACAAAATCAATATGCAACTGATCACCGTTTTTGGCTTTGCGTTCGGCTTCAATCTCGAACTTCACCTGAGATTTCTGTAAACGCTCAATCACCGAATCGATATCGTCTGTTTCGACTTCCACTGTGGTCGCATCGAATGTCAATTTGGAAATATCTTTCAAGTCCACCGTCGGCCATGTGGTAACTTTCATGGTAAATTCAAAACCCGTGGCTGGTTGCATCGCAGGAACATCCAGCAGCGGCTGAACTGCCGGGATTAATTTGGAGGATTCAATAGCGGGGACGTAATGAGCCTGCACCAGTTCAGATACCGTATCTTCATGTAGTTTGGAACCAAACTGTTGTTTGAGATGCGCTGGCGGTGTTTTGCCCGGACGAAAGCCCGGCAACTTGGCCTGACGGCTCAGCTTCAACAGTTGTTCGTTATAAATACGGTCATATTCACCCTGCGGCACAGTGACATGCACCTGATATTCGTGGTTGCCGAGTTCTTTTACATCGGTTTGAATCATCTTGTTTATCTCCAATCAATTTCAATCATTTTCAATAAGTCTCAACGTGGTACGAGGAGGGGGAGTCGAACCCCCACACCAAAGGTACTGGCACCTAAAGCCAGCGCGTCTACCAGTTCCGCCATCCTCGCATATACATTTCACAGCATCACATCATGTGAACAAAAAAGGAGCAAGACCAAGCTTTACCCCCTCTGTAAAACGGTGGCGAATAATGCCACCGGCTTAACCGAAATCAAGAAACCACATATACTAACAACACGCTTCTTTGGAAATCAGCACATTCATGTGTACCTTTCGCGCCCTCATAATTCGCAACACTGGAGTCCCTATGCAGCTTTCACCTCTCACCGCCCTATCGCCGCTCGATGGGCGCTATGCCAGTAAAACCGCCGACTTACGGCCTGTTTTCAGTGAATATGGACTGATTAAAGCGCGTGTCACCGTTGAGGTGCGCTGGCTGCAGATGCTGGCCGCCAATATCGGCATCAGTGAAGTGCCTGCCTTCTCTGCTTCTGCCAACGCATTCCTTGATAATATTGTAACGAATTTCTCTGAAACTGACGCTAATCGCGTTAAAAAAATCGAGGCAACCACCAACCACGATGTCAAAGCGGTAGAATACCTTTTGAAAGAAAAAGTGGCTGATAATCAGGAACTTGCCGCCATCTCTGAATTTTTTCACTTTGCCTGCACCTCAGAAGACATCAACAACCTCTCCTACGCCCTGATGCTGAAAGAGGCGCGTGACTCCGTACTTTTACCTGCCCTGAATACTATCAAGACAACCATTGCAGACGGTGCCAATGCCTATGCGGATCAGCCCATGCTATCGCGCACCCACTGGCAAACCGCCAGCCCCACGACCATTGGCAAGGAATGGGCCAATGTAGCCTATCGCATGCAGCGTTCACTCGATCAAATTGCTGGCACTCCGATTCTTGGAAAAATCAATGGCGCCGTTGGCAACTACAATGCGCATCTGGCCGCATATCCTGATCTCGACTGGGCAGCCATTGCCAAAGATTTTGTCGAATCCTTGGGCATTACATGGAACCCGTACACGATTCAGATTGAACCGCACGATTATATTGCCGAACTCAACGATGCGTTGGCACGTTTCAATACCATCCTGATCGACTTCAGCCGCGACATCTGGGCTTATATTTCACTGGGTTATTTCAAACAACGCGTTATTGCCGGAGAAGTCGGCTCATCAACCATGCCGCACAAGGTTAATCCGATTGATTTCGAGAATGCCGAGGGTAATTTGGGATTGGCCAATGCTGTGTTACACCATCTGGCCGAGAAGCTTCCGATCTCGCGCTGGCAACGTGATCTGACCGATTCTACGGTGCTACGTAATCTCGGTGTCAGCTTCGGTTATTCGATGCTGGCCTACAATTCCGCACTGCGCGGGTTTTCCAAACTGGAATTGAACGCAGAACGCATCAATGTCGATCTCGATGCCAATTGGGAGGTGCTCGGTGAAGCCGTGCAAACAGTCATGCGTCGCTACGGGCTGGAAAATCCATACGAGCAGATGAAGGCATTAACACGTGGTAAGGGTATCACACCCGAACGGCTGCATGCATTTGTAGCGGAACTGGATATCCCGGATGAGGCCAAACAACTGCTGCTGACCATGACTCCGGCCAGCTATACAGGCAATGCGGCTGATCAGGCCAAAGCCATCGATACTATGATTACCCGATAATCTGCTGCATCAAGCCGCCGGGATATTCTGAAAACTTCGGGGTACCGTGCACCCCATAAGCGGACTGCCCGTCTTTAAAAACACGCTGGAGCCATTCAGGTTGCCGCTGATTTTCTCGAGACCAAGGCAAAAAAACGTAACGTACTCATATTTTTCAACGCAGGTATCGTGCAAATCAGTGCTGACCTTCACCAAAACCAGCCGCTGCCATCATCCAGTTTATCTTTGCAACGCTTGAGTTGCGCAGCGTAGCGGGATGCTCGCCGTTCCACTTTTCTTGCCACTTTGATCAGCCAGGGTTTTTTGTTGTAGGTCTTGCGCTTCCAGCCACCATGGCCTTCGTGATAAGCCAGATACTGGTTATAGGCATCCCACCGGGAGATACCGAGCTTTTTGTGTGAGTAGTTACCATACCAGCCGATAAAATCGGTCGCATCCTCGAAATCATCCCGATCCGCGCCCCAATTACCGGTCGATTTCTTGTACCAATCCCAAGTAGAATCGAGTACCTGAGCATAACCGTAAGCCGTAGTCACCTGCCCCCAGGGAATAAAACCCAGCAGTGTATCATCAGGTGCTTCAGCTTCTGAACGGAAACGGGATTCCTGATAAATGATGGCCAGTTGCACATGCACCGGCACACCCCACTTCTTGAATGAATCATTGGCATATTCATACCAATTATCTTTTTCCTGCAACATGGCACAGCTATCATTGAGATTTTTCGGCGGCCCGCTGGCACAGGCAACCAACGACAATAAACAGACGCATAACAATAACCGCGCCGTTTTGCCGGAGGCAGCTAACATTACATTAGTACCCGTTCGATACCGCCATTTTTCACTTTTTGAATAAACTGCTTCTGCCAATCCTCACCATGCAAATGCTTGGCCAGTTCAATCACAATGTAATCGGCTTCCACACCGGATTGATCTTCCAGCCGCGACAATCCCTGCAAACAGGAAGGGCATGATGTCAGAATTTTCTGGCTCGATTCACCCGGCAGTTGCGCTTTGGCTATCTCCATCTGCTCTTCTTTGCGGGCCCGAATCTTGCCGGCAATTTCCGGGTGCGCTACAGCCAGCGTGCCCGCCTCGCCACAACAGTCCTCGGATTTTACCGATTCAGAACCAAGCAGGGATTCAATTGCCGCATGCGAGCCATGCCGTTTCAGCGGGGAATGGCAAGGGACATGGTACATATATTCGACACCTGTGATGTTCTCGACCTTAACACCCTGCTGCATCAGATATTCATGGATATCAATCAACGGCGCTCCGGGAAATACCTGTTCCAGTTCATAGCGTTCCAGCTGATCATAGCAGGTGCCGCATGAAACAATGACTGCCTCGAAATCCAGATAGGACAGTGCATTGCGGATACGATGGAACAACACCCGGTTATCATAGGAAATCTTGTCGCCCTGTTCATGGTCACCACCAGCCGTGGAAGGATAACCACAACACAGATAGGAAGGCGGCAACACCACATTGATACCAAGATCAAACAGCATCGCCTGTGTTGCCAAACCGACTTGTGAAAACAAACGTTCGGAACCGCATCCCGGGAAATAGAATACAGCCCTGCCATTGGAACGATTCGGGTCTCGCAACACCGGAATCATGTTCTTGTCGCTGGATTCAATACCCAGCTTCTGACGGGCCGTACCATATGACAATGACGGTAACGGGCGCTCGATAAAGTTAATCACCTGTGCCTCGATACCATCCAGATTGCGTTTCGCAGCCGGTATCGATTTCACCAACCCGAACAGCTTGCCCAGTTTATTCAGCAACCTGTGCCCGGCATAACCCCAGCGCAGCATAAACTCGCGCATGAGCCGAATTCCATTCGGATTCTGCATGACCAGAAACATCATGGACAATCTGGAACCAAGATTGGTTTTGCTCTGCCCCTTGTCTTTCAGCAGTGCCCGCATGCCCTCGGTTACCACACCGAAATCAATATTGACCGGGCACGGGCTTTCACATTTATGGCAAATCGTGCAGTGATCTGCAACGTCCTGCATACCTTCGAACTGTTCGAATGAAATGCCGGAACCGGTCTGCGATTCATACAGGAAAGCTTCAATCATGGCTCCGGTAGCCTGAATCTTGTTACGCGGGCTATACAGCATATTGGCACGCGGGAAATGGGTATTGCATACCGGCTTGCATTTACCACAACGTAAACATGGCGAGATGGCTTCCGATAAATCAGTCATATCGGCTGCCTCCAGAATCATCGACTCCATTTCCAGCAAATTGAAACTCGGCGTATAACTCAATCGAAGATCGGTATCCGGCAACAGTTTGCCGCGATTGAACAGGTGATCCGGATCGGCTGTTTTCAGATACTCGGCATTCTCCTCGAGCAGCGCTTTATCCATATAGGCCAGTTTGGTAATGCCTATACCATGTTCGCCGGAAATTACGCCGCCCAGTTCCACCGCTTTGGCCATCACTTTTTCGACCACACGGTGTGCCTTTTTCATCATGATATAATCGTTGGAATTAACCGGTATATTGGTATGCACATTTCCGTCACCGGCATGCATATGCGTAGCCACAACAATGCGGCCGGAAAGTGTGCTCCGGTGCGCCTCGCGGATAGCCCCGATCAACGATTCGTGGCCACGCAGCAGATCAAACAGTGGCTTCTCCACTTCGTTGCGGTAAGAGATGCGCTTGGCACCGCGCTGAATCACCCGGAACAACGGTTCCGACCGCTTGTATTTCACATCCTGTAACTGGGTAGACACAGCCCTGGCCGATGCATCAAGATTCTGCAATAAGCTGCACCAGTTATCCTTTGTGTCTGCAACCAGCTTCAGACAGGCATCCAGTTTTTCAGCCAAATAGGGATCATCATCAAGGTTCAGATCACTCGTTTCCAAACGATTGCCACGGATACGCTGGCGGGCACCGGACAGGCAGGATGTTATGGCATCCAATGCGTCTTTCTTGTTACTGATCGAGTTTTCTATGTTCAGATGTTCAACATAGTCATTGTACTCGGAGAGACGATCAAGCGGGATCACCACGTCCTCATTAAGCTTGAACGCACGCGTGTGTTTGGCGATAGCCGCCATGCGTCCACGATCACCCCAGAATCGCTTACGATCGGCATCGGACGTCGCTACAAATCCCTCGCCATTACCTTGCGAGGTAATACGGCAAATATCCGAACAGGCTTTGGCCACGGCATGTTCATCGTCACCGGACACATCAATCAACAAAACAACACGCGGCACTTCTCGCCGGGTTGATTTGGAAATATATTCGATGGCCTTGACATACTTTTCGTCAAAATGTTCCAGCCCTTCCAGATGCGCTCCTTCCAGTGCATCAACATGATGTTTGATCTTCACCATGGCCCGGGTGGCTTCAGAAAGCTCCTGGCCAAAAAACTCGCAACAAACACTGCGCGTCACATCAAATGCACGGTGCAAGACAAATGTAGCTTCAACAATAAAGCCGTCTGTACCCTCTTTCTGCACACCCGGCAAACCACCCATCGCTTTGCGTGTCACATCCTTGCCCAGGCCTTTTTTGCGGAACACCGAACCTGCAATAGCCAATTCTTCCTGACTGATCTGCTTACCGGATGCTGCATCGGTACGGGTCAAGCGGAAACGGACTGTTTCTTCATCATGTACCTTGGCCATATTGTGGTTGATGCGCTCAATCAGTAACCAGTTCCCGTCCGGTGTTACCATCTTCCAGCTCAGCAGATTATCGACACAGGTTCCCCATATCACCGCATGTTTACCACCGGCATTGGAAGCAACATTGCCGCCGATGGTGCACGCCCACAGGCTGGTCGGATCGGTAGCGAATACATGTGTTTTTGATGCTTCCATCACCTTGCCGGTAACTGCGCCTGCAGCTGCCCTGATCGTAGCCACTTCACCCTTGTCACCCACGTTTTTGAGTTCAACCGGGCCAATGGCATCGAGCTTTTCAACATTAATCATCACAGCATTATCGGATAAAGGTACCGAACCGCCGCACAATCCCGTCCCGCCACCACGGGGAATAACCACCAGTTCCAAATCAGCAACAGCGCGAATCAGGCCTGGTAGTTCTTCAGAGGAATCAGGGGTGAGTACACAAAAAGGTGTATGATGCCGCCAGTCGGTCGCATCCGTGGCGTGATGCGTCAGCGTGTATGCATCGAAATGGACATTGGTTGAATGCGTATATTTGGCAAAAGCCTTACGCGCCTTCCGCCGTTTGGCAGGCTCCTGATCAAACCAGGCGTAAAACTTTTCCAGCAAATGCCTGGTACAGGCAGCAACCTTCTGAGCTCTGGGGTTATCGCTGGCTCCTGCTTCAATACGAGATAAACGATCATAATGCCGACGGTACATCGTCTGTCGGCGTTTCTGATTATTAAGCAGGTCATTGCGCAAATATATATTGCGCTCCACCACCCACAAATCACCAAGAATCTCAAACAGCATGCGAGCCGAACGGCCTGTGCGACGCTGGGTTCTCAATACATTCAAATCATCCCAGGCAGCCTCACCCAAAAAACGAATGACAATCTCACGGTCTGAATAGGATGTGTAATTGTACGGTATCTCGCGGATATTTTCGGGCACTCGCTCTCCATGCTGGGCACTGTAGATGTCGCCAGCGCAGCATAGTAAGCCTGACAGATGAATGAAACCTTAAAGTTAATTTGTGATTGAATCATGCAGCCCTGACTGCTAGAAAGCGCGACCTTTGAAAACAGGGCGATTAGCTCAGCGGGAGAGCACTGCCTTCACACGGCAGGGGTCGCAGGTTCGAACCCTGCATCGCCCACCATTTAACCTGTTGGAACGAAGGCCTCTTTATGCGTTCCGTGCAAAATATACTGGGGAATGATGACGTAGCCTCCAGTTTTCACGATTAATTGCCGGGAATATCCATAAACCCCAAGCTGTGGGGCAGATAACTTCGTAGAATATCTTTCTCATTTTTTCAACGCCATGAATATCCGAAGCGATTGGATTTTTTTTCCAAGGGTAACACTAATTTATTCAGTGTTGCCTTGCATCCCATGGACAAGTCGCGCGGATGCTCTGAGTTTTTCAGAGCACCCTTAAAATTACCCCTTGGCGCTAAAAAGAGACAAAACCACTATTATGATGGAGGTAAATCTGATTTGTATAACAGAAAAAAATCTGGGCGGGGTTGGGATGTTCCGCTATGCTGTTTTTTTTCGACAAAGAGGTCAGGCAATGAAACGACTAAACTGGAAACCGGTAATGATTGCTGGAGCTTTGCTCTTTCCTGTTTTGCAGGCTTCGGCCGGTTTTATGGATCAGATTGGTGGCATTATCGGTAGTACAGGAACTGAAAAACCCGCTGCCTCGACCATACCTTCTGTCATTGCCCTGAGTAAATCGGACATGGTTGCCGGATTAAAAGATGCACTGCGTGTCGGCTCGAAAAACGTAGTCGGACAGTTGGGCAAAACTGACGGTTTTAATGCGGATCCGAAAATTCATATCCCGCTACCGGAAAGTCTGCAAACGGTGAAATCCACACTGTCCACTATTGGCATGGGCAGCATGATGGATGACCTCGAACTCAAACTGAACCGCGCTGCTGAATTGGCCACACCCAAAGCCAAACGTATTTTCGGCAATGCTATCCGGGAAATGACCTTTGATGATGCCAGGAAAATCCTCAACGGACCGGATGATGCAGCCACTCAATATTTCAAAGGAAAGATGTCTGCACCATTATCCGATGAAATGCGACCGATTGTTAAAAAGGCGCTGAATCAGGCCGGTGCAGTGCAAGCCTATGATGGTGTCATGGGCAAATACCGGGACATACCGTTTGTACCGGATGTGAAAACCAACCTGACGCAGCATGTCGTCGGTCTGGGTATGGCCGGAATTTTCCACTATATGGCCGAGGAAGAAGCCGCGATACGCAAGAACCCTGTCAAACGCACCACGGATATTCTGAAAAAAGTGTTTGGTCGCTAAGCCGCATTTTTAAAGAAACGCTGATTCATTCAATGTTTCCGTGCAGTCCATGGACGGGCTGCCCTGATTTATTGCAGGATGCAATCAATCAGCTTTTCCTTAAATACCACTGTACCGTTTTCCGGATACCTGTTTCAAAAGTTTCTGCCGGTTTCCAGCCCAGTTCCTGCCCCATCTTGGTGGCATCGATGGCATAACGCCAGTCATGGCCGGGACGATCAGTAACGAATGAGATCAATGACTCGTGACTGCTGGCATCTGCTCTGAACTCATCCATCAACCTGCAGATGCATTTCACGATATCGATATTGGCCCACTCGTTGATACCGCCAATATTATAGGTTTCGCCCAGCTGACCAGCCCGAATCACCGCATCGATTCCCGAGCAATGATCTTCAACATAGAGCCAGTCGCGGATATTGGAACCATCCCCATATACGGGGATAGGACTACCATTCAGACAATGACGGATAATTGTCGGAATCAACTTCTCGCTGTGCTGGTAGGGCCCATAGTTATTTGAGCAATTGGTTGTGGTGACAGGCAGTCCATAGGTATGAAAATAGGCACGCACCAGATGATCAGAGCCTGCCTTGGAAGCAGAATACGGGGAATTTGGTGCATAGGGTGTGGTTTCACTGAATGCCGCATCACCTTTCCCCAGTGTGCCATAAACCTCATCGGTAGAAATATGATGGAATCGAAAAGATGACAGAGATGCGCTTTCAAGCCAGTACTGACGAGCCGCTTCCAACAAGGTAAATGTACCCATCACATTGGTTTTCACAAACACTTCCGGGCCAGAGATAGAATTGTCGACATGTGACTCGGCAGCAAAATGGACAATGGTATCAATTGTATGCTCACGCAATAGTCGATCAATCAAGCCCCGATCGCAGATGTCTCCCTGCACAAAACGATGGCGCGATGCATCCGGCAAGTTTTTTAGATTATCCAGCGAACCGGCATAGGTGAGTAAATCAAGGTTGATGACATGCACATCCGGATCATTGGATAGCATAAATCGCACATAATTACTGCCGATAAACCCGGCGCCACCGGTTACCAGAATATTTTTTGGTTTATAGGTCATTGAAATCCCTTTGTTGCGTTTAACACTTATAATATGCCCTGTACCAGTCCACAAACTGCTGTACACCTTCATTGATAACTGTCGCTGGCTGATAATCCACATCTCGTATCAAATCAGCAACATCCGCATACGTAGCCTGCACATCCCCGGGTTGCATGGGCAGATAGTTTTTCTTCGCACCTATGCCCAGTGCCTTTTCAATCGCTGCAATAAAATCCCCTAAATCAACCGGATTGGCATTACCGATATTGTACACTCGCCATGGTGCTTTGCTGGAACCGGGATCCGGTGCTGCGCCATCCCATTCGGCATTCGCTTCAGCAGTATGACCCAACACCCGAACCACGCCTTCGATAACATCATCAATATAAGTAAAATCACGCCGCATTTTTCCGTGATTGAATACATCAATCGTTTCTCCCGCCAATATCGCTCGGGCAAACAGGAAGTAGGCCATGTCGGGTCTGCCCCATGGGCCGTAAACTGTAAAAAAGCGTAGCCCTGTTGTCGGCAAGCCGTACAGATGAGAATAGGTATGCGCCATCAGTTCATTGGCTTTTTTGGTTGCTGCATACAGTGAAATCGGGTGATCTACATTATCATGCACCGAAAAAGGCATCGATTCATTGGCTCCGTATACAGAGGAAGATGAAGCATAAACCAGATGTTGAATGCTGTTATGACGACAACCTTCCAGAATATTGGTGAAGCCAACAATATTACTGTCAATATAGGCATGCGGATTCTGCAATGAATAACGTACCCCGGCCTGAGCGGCCAGATGCACAACCCGATCAAACTGTTCTGCTGCGAACAACTGCTCCATACCAGCCCTGTCTGCAACATCCATTTCAACAAAACGAAAACCGGCTTGATCTGTTAAACGGTCCAGACGAGCCTCTTTCAGGCTGACATCATAATAATCATTCAGATTATCCAGCCCGGTCACCTCAACGCCATCTGCCAGTAACCGATGGCTCAAATGAGAGCCGATAAAACCTGCAGCACCTGTCACCAGGATCTTCCGTGGAGCGGGGGCTTGCGAACTCTGATTTGGATTCATATGTACTTATGCTCCATCAATAGATATTAATGCATTTGTAGTAGGGCCACTTGCAAAAGTCTGAGTGGATGAGTTGCAATCCCACTTCGCGTGAATTTTTGGAGTGGAATGAGGAGCATGGTGGTTCCATTCTCCGAAATTCCAGTTCGTAGTGCGCCGGAGGGGGGAAGTAAATCGCCGTTCACGACTTTTGCAAGTGGCTCAGTAGTGATAAGTTCTACTCGCTCCCTACCACCCCAACGCCTTTCAGATAGGCCAGCACCTGTTCAACACATTCATCCAACGGCAATGAGCCGGTATCCACAACCAATTCAGGCTTCACAGGTTCTTCATAGGGCGAGGAAATGCCAGTAAACGCCTTGATTTCTCCAGACCGGGCACGAGCATACAAACCTTTGACATCCCTTGCTTCACACGCATCGACAGAAGCACAACAATAGATTTCAATAAAATCCCCATCATCAGCCAGCGCACGCACTCTATCGCGATCCGCCCGAAACGGAGAAATAAATGCGGTCAATGCAATCACACCTGCCTCGATAATCAGCTTGGCCATTTCACCAATTCGGCGAATGTTTTCCTGTCTGTCCGCATCCGAGAAGCCGAGATCAGAACAAAGGCCATGCCGGACATTGTCACCATCAAAAACAAAGGTTCGGCCACCCAGCTGATGCAGCCTCTCTTCAACAGCATGTGCCAGCGTCGATTTGCCTGCTCCGGACAAGCCGGTAAACCAGAGAATCACACTGCGATGACCATTGGCGATTTCACGGCGTTTGCGCGTTACGGTAGCCTGATGCCAAACTACATTACTACTTTTCTTCTGCTCACGCATGGATACAGGAACTCCTTTATAACTACTCAGATAAAACTATTTTTTAGACAGGAAAACTTTAACAGCAAATCAGAAAAACAACATAAGCTTCGTCATCAAGCGCCAATAATAACAGAAAAAACCCAATTGAGACGAGCAGTAATCAGTTCGAAATTCGGGAGCTGTTTTTTTAAGATTACTAGAGCGAATCAGTGCTGTTAGCTTACGCCACATGAAACGAGCCGATCTTTTACAACAACAGATGCAAAAACGAATTCTGATACTGGATGGTGCCATGGGTACAATGATCCAGTCTTACGGATTGGAAGAAGCCGATTACAGGGGAGATCGTTTTGCTGACTGGGCCAGCGAACTAAAAGGTAACAATGACCTGCTCTCCCTGACACAGCCGCAGATTATTCGGGAAATTCATACCGCTTATCTTGAAGCAGGCTCTGATATCGTTGAAACAAACACATTTAATGCCAATTCGGCATCCATGGCTGACTACGGCATGGAGGCACTGGTTTATGAACTGAACAAGGAAGGCGCAACACTCGCATGCGAAGCATGCGACACTATCGCTAGCCCTGATCAACCGCGCTTTGTTGCCGGCGTACTGGGCCCGACATCACGTACCTGTTCACTTTCTCCTGATGTAAATGATCCGGGTTTCCGCAATATTACTTTCGATGAACTGGTCGAGACCTACACCGAAGCCACGCGCGGACTGGTGGATGGTGGTGCTGATATTATTCTGATTGAAACCGTCTTTGATACGCTCAATGCCAAAGCAGCAGTTTTCGCAGTGAAGAGATATTTTGAAGATACAAAGGTTGAATTGCCCATCATGATATCCGGCACCATTACCGATGCCTCCGGACGTACACTTTCCGGCCAGACTGCAACCGCATTCTACAATTCACTGGCACACGCCCAACCGGTATCCATCGGGCTAAATTGTGCGCTGGGTGCCGGTGAATTGCGCCAGTATGTCGAAGAACTTTCCGATACAGTATCCTGTGCCATCAATGCACACCCCAATGCAGGGCTACCCAATGCATTCGGCGGTTACGATGAAACGCCGGAAGACATGGCTGCCGAGATCAAGGAGTGGGCCGAATCCGGATTTCTCAACATTATTGGCGGTTGCTGCGGTACCGGCCCGGATCATATCCGCGCCATGGCCAGGGCCGTAGAAGGCATCGCCCCCCGCCCCGCACCCAACCATGAGGTGCAATGTCGTTTATCCGGGCTGGAGCCATTGCATATCAACAAAGACAGCCTGTTTGTTAATGTCGGCGAGCGTGCCAATGTGACCGGCTCTGCCCGTTTTAAACGGTTGGTCATGGCAGGCGATTATGCCACTGCGCTGGATGTATGCCGCGAGCAGGTAGAAAACGGTGCCCAGATCATCGATGTCAACATGGATGAAGCCATGCTGGACGGCGTTCAGGCCATGACTACTTTCCTCAATCTGATTGCCGCTGAACCGGATATTTCACGTGTTCCCGTAATGATTGATTCCTCTAAATGGGAAATCATCGAAGCGGGCCTCAAATGCATTCAGGGCAAAGGCGTGGTGAACTCCATTTCCCTGAAGGAAGGAGAATCTGCTTTTATCGAGCGCGCCAGGCTGATACGCAACTACGGCGCAGCAGTGATTGTGATGGCTTTCGATGAAGACGGGCAGGCTGATACCTATGAACGAAAAACATCCATCTGCGAACGTTCCTATCGTATCCTGACTGAAACCTGTGGTTATCCACCTGAAGATATTATTTTTGACCCGAATATCTTCGCAATCGCAACCGGTATTGAAGAGCACAATAATTATGCTGTGGACTTCATCGAGGCGACCGGCTGGATCAAACAGAACTTACCATACGCCATGATTTCCGGCGGTGTCTCCAATGTGTCGTTCTCGTTCCGGGGCAATAATCCGGTACGCGAAGCCATTCATTCCGTATTTCTCTACTATGCGATCAAACAGGGCATGGATATGGGCATCGTCAATGCCGGTCAGTTGGCCGTCTACGATGATCTGCCTGAAGAACTGCGTGAACGGGTGGAGGATGTAGTGCTCAACCGTCGCGACGATGCCACCGAACGCTTACTGGATATCGCCGATAATTATCGCGGTGATGGTGTACAGGCTAAAAAAGCAGACGATGAATGGCGCAAACTACCGGTTGCGAAAAGGCTGGAGCATGCGCTGGTCAAGGGTATTGATACCTATGTCGATGAAGATACCGAAGAAGCTCGCCTGACTTTTGCCACCCCGATTGAAGTGATTGAAGGGCCGTTGATGGACGGCATGAATGTAGTCGGCGATCTGTTTGGTGATGGTAAGATGTTCCTGCCGCAAGTGGTAAAATCAGCCCGTGTCATGAAAAAGGCCGTGGCTTGGCTAATGCCCTATATTGAGGCCGGTAAAGCTGCTGGTGCCAATACTTCCAACGGCAAAGTGCTCATGGCAACCGTCAAGGGTGATGTCCATGATATCGGCAA
Organism: Mariprofundus sp.; assembly: GCA_030951095.1. Lineage (GTDB taxonomy): Bacteria > Pseudomonadota > Zetaproteobacteria > Mariprofundales > Mariprofundaceae > Mariprofundus. The sequence continues at coordinate 20,249 of JAUZQI010000129.1, forward strand.
AAACATCGTCGGCGTGGTGCTCCAGTGTAACAACTTCGAGGTGATTGATCTCGGTGTCATGGTGCCAGCATCAACGATTCTGGAAGAAGCCAAAAAACACGATGTGAATATTATCGGTCTGTCCGGCCTGATCACGCCGAGCCTCGATGAAATGGTGCACATCGCCAAAGAGATGACCCGGCTGGATTATCATTTGCCGATTATGCTGGGCGGTGCCACCACGTCCAAAGCCCATACTGCCGTCAAAATCGAACCAGAATACGATAATCCGGTCATCTGGGTCAAAGATGCCTCACGTGCGGTAGGCGTAGCACAAAACCTGATTTCCAAGATCAATCGCGAATCCTTTGTGCAAAAAACACGCGAGGAATACAAAGGCGTGCGGGATCGTTATCTGGGGCGCCAACAACAAATCAGCTGGTTAAGTCTGGCCGATGCGCGTGCCAACCGGGTCTCCATTGATGCTGCCAATCTCTCCCCTACCCCCCAGCAACCGGGTATTACTGTGTTGGATCATGTTTCGATTGCCGAGATTCGTGAATTCATCGACTGGTCACCGTTCTTCTCTGCATGGGAACTTAATGGCGCATATCCACGCATCCTGTCTGATCCGCATAAGGGCAAGGAGGCTAAAAAACTGTTCGATGAAGCCAATACATGGCTCGATACCATCATTGAAAAAGGCTGGTTTACTGCACGTGCCACCTTCGGGCTGTTTCCGGCTCAGGCAACAGATGATGACAGCATCATTATCTTTGAAGATGAATCACATCAACAAGAATTGGCCCGCTTCCATTTCCTGCGTCAGCAGCAGGATAAAAAAGATACGCGCGCCAACCTGTGCCTGGCCGACTTTGTATGCTCGGAAGCACCCGATCATATGGGGGCATTTGCGGTTGGGGTTTTCGGTGCAGAAGGGCATGCCAAAGACTTCGAAGCCAATCATGATGACTACAATGCCATTATGATCAAAGTGCTGGCTGATCGATTGGCCGAAGCGCTGGCAGAAATGCTGCATCACCGTGTACGTACGCATTACTGGGGTTACGATGCTAATGAATCACTGAGTAATCAAGATATGATCCGTGAAAAATATCAGGGCATTCGTCCCGCTGCCGGCTACCCGGCCTGCCCGGAGCACACTGAGAAAGGTACGCTGTGGAAACTGCTGGATGTGGAAAGAAATATAGGAATGAGCCTGACTGAATCCTATGCCATGCTCCCTACCGCTGCCGTTTCAGGACTCTATTTTGCCAATCCGGAATCACGCTATTTTACCGTCGGTAAAATCAATAAAGACCAGGTCGAAGATTATGCCCGGCGTAAAAACATCAGCATGGAAGAAGCAGAAAAATGGCTGGCCCCAAATCTGGGGTATTGATTGATGAAACAAACGCCAAGGAACAAGTGCCATCCATGCCTTTTCTGCACCGCAATAGTTACTATTACATAAAAACTATTTGTGGCTGAAAATGCTGTCAGGCCAGCAGTTCAACCATCCGTTTTCCGAGCAGGGTGGGATTATGTTCAACGGTTACACCAGCAGCTTCCAGCGCACTAAATTTTGCTTCAGCAGTGCCCTTGCCTCCAGAGATAATGGCTCCTGCATGACCCATGCGCTTGCCTTTCGGCGCTGTAGCTCCGGCAATAAATGCGACCACAGGTTTGGACACATACTGGCGGATATATTCGGCGGCATTCTCTTCATCGGAACCGCCAATTTCGCCAATCATCACTACACCTTCCGTTTTTCCATCTGCTTCAAACAACTTCAGCGCATCGATAAAATTCAACCCATGAATCGGATCGCCGCCCATACCGATACAAGTGGATTGTCCCAAGTCAGTCAGGGTTAATTGTTCAACTGCTTCATAGGTCAGCGTACCGGAGCGCGAAATCACACCGACGCGACCAGGCTTGTGGATATGCCCCGGCATGATGCCGATTTTCGCTTCGCCCGGCGTAATAATGCCGGGGCAATTCGGGCCAATGAGGGTGCAGTTAATATCTTTGATTGTCTTTTTGACACGCAACATATCCTGCACAGGAATCCCTTCGGTAATGCAGACAATCAGTTTAATGCCAGCCTGCGCCGCTTCGAGAATAGCATCCGCCGCAAAACGCGGCGGCACAAAAATCACGCTGGCCTGCGCCCCTTCTTTAGCTACCGCCTCGGCAACCGAATTGAATACAGGTCGGTCGAGATGCGTTTGCCCGCCCTTGCCGGGCGTCACGCCGCCGACAAAACAGGTGCCATATTCGATCATCTGGGATGAATGAAACGTCCCCTGCTTGCCGGTGAATCCCTGACAGATCACACGTGTGTTTCGATCCAGAATTACACTCATATTACTCCTCCACTGGAGCCTTCATATTCTTTCAATATGCTTCTTCTTCACCTTTATCGGCTTTTCTGGCTGAGACTATTCGGACTACCGTTGCCTCTTCTCTAAAGCAGTGACAAACAACATGTGTTTTTAATTTAAAGCTCATACCAGGCAAACGAAACCTATCGACCCAAATCAGCGGCGAGCGAAACGAGTCCGATTGAATTTGACTGGTTATGCCTATTTGCGTTCTTCTGCTTTTGCATATACCAGTCCTCTATCTCTTTTCCCGACAGCAATAACAATAATAACTATCTCGTCATCATTAACTTCATAAACCAAACGATACCCAACAGAACGAAGTTTTATCTTGTACGCATTCTGGAACCCTCGTAATTGACTGGCAGGATTATGCGGCGTTTCAGATCTTTCAATAAGCTTTTTTTTGAATTGTTTTTGTATGGGAGGAGCAAGTTTCTTCCACTCCTTCATGGCACTGGGAAGGAATTTAACTTTATAAGTCATTCAGGTTGACTTCAACC
>JAUZQI010000013.1 GCA_030951095.1 Mariprofundus sp.
TTGTTAAATATCAATTTCCAAGGGTCGGCGATTATGCACGTCCACGGTAGTGTTGTAAAAACTGATCTCGAAATTCGGGCCAGTTTCCAAGCTCAAGCGCATTTCTGGCTCGAAGCATGAGGTCGCAATAGTAGTGTAGATTATGCAAGGTATTCAACCTCGAACTTAAGATTTCTTTTGCCATATACAGGTGCCGCAAATAAGCGCGGGAGAAATGCGTGCAGGTATAACATGTGCAGCCTTGCATAATCGGTTGCTTATCATCGAAATGTTTGAGGTTTTTGATATTAATTTTACCGTCATCGGTGAACAGCGTACCGTTTCTGGCATTTCTGCTGGGCATGACGCAATCGAACATATCAATGCCGCGATCCATGCATTCGATTAAATCATCCGGTGTACCGACCCCCATCACATAATGCGGTTTATCGGCAGGCAGATGCGGTGCCAGTGTATCGAGCATGGTCATCATGTCCTCTTTCTGTTCGCCGACAGACAGACCACCAATGGCAATACCCTCGAAATCAATATCTGCAACTGCCTTCAGGCTTTCCAATCGCAATTCTGGATACATACCACCCTGTACGATGCCAAACAGCGCCTGCCTGTCATTGACCGGCAAGGCATCACGACAATCTGCCGCCCAGCGCATCGACATTTGCATGGAGTCGTTTGCTTCATCGAATGATGCGGGGTAGGGCGTACATTCATCGAATACCATGACAATATCGCTGCCCAGTTTGCGCTGAATGGCCATACTTTCTTTCGGCCCGAGAAATACTGCTGCACCATCAATATGTGAGCGGAAGCGAACGCCATGTTCCTCGATCTTGCGCAACTCACCCAGTGACCAGACCTGAAATCCACCTGAATCCGTCAGAATAGGACGATCCCATGCCATAAATTTATGCAACCCACCCATCTTTTCGATCAGATCAGCACCGGGACGCAGCATCAAATGATAGGTGTTGCCAAGGATAATGCTGGCTTCAATATCATCTGTTAGATCGGCCGGCGTGAGACTCTTGACCGTGGCCTGCGTGCCGACCGGCATAAACACAGGTGTTTCCACTGTGCCGTGGGGCAAAAGCATCCGACCTCGACGAGCGAAACCGGTTTTATCTTTGGCCAGTATTTTAAAGGACAGCGCCGACATGGCGGCGCAGCCTGACGGGGTGTTAAGGTCACATCAAGCTTCGCAGCAAATGGCGATTGGGGTAGATTTCAGCGATGCGTATTCTGATTGCTCCTGATGCGTTCAAAGGCTCGCTGACTTCGGCAGAGGCTACTGTTGCGGTGGCATCAGGCATTCGCGCCGCCATGCCTGATGCAGAGGTGATGACGATGCCTTTGGCTGATGGTGGCGAGGGAACACTGGATGTGCTGCGTTCTGTATATGGCGACGATGTACGAAACAATATCCTCTATTTCAATGACAATGGTGTTCCCTGTGGTCTGGTCGAATCGGCCCTGTTGATCGGATTGACCTTGCCAAATATACAGGCTGATGTGTTTGATCGTGGCAGTGAAAAGCTGGGTATGGCGGTATTGGCTGCACTGGATGCCGGCGTACGCGATATCCGTATTGCGTTGGGCGGTAGCGCCACTGTCGATGGCGGGCTGGGACTTTTAACTGCGCTCGGGGGCCTGGTTTCGGGCCCTGATGGGACATTTGTTTCACCTGATATGAACGGCATGATGCAGGCTGATCGGATCAATCTGAGCAATCTGGATCAGCGTTTAGATGATGCCAGCATCACTGTGCTGTGCGATATTCAAAATCCTTTATGCGGCAGAGATGGCGCTGTTTATCGCTACGGGGCACAGAAAGGGATCCCATTGGGCAGTTTATCGGATGTCGAAGCAGCCATGCAGCACTGGGCTGGCGCGTGTGAACAGGTATTCGGGCTTTCGGTGAAACATGATGCGGGAGTCGGTGCTGCCGGAGGCCTCGGTTTTGCGCTGAGATTGCTGGGGGCGCAGGTTGTTTCAGGCGCAGGATATGTCATGCAGGTTTGCGGGTTCAGTCAGGCGGTTAAAACAGTGGATTGGGTGGTGACCGGCGAGGGCAGAAGCGATATTCAGACGCTGGATGGCAAGTTGCCGATCAAGGTTGCTCAAGTGGCCAGAAGAGCTGGTGCGTCTGTGGCACTGATTTCCGGCGATGTGATCGACGGGCAGAGTCTGTCCGGTTATTTCGATTGTATTGTCCCGGCCAGAACAGAAGGTATGCCCGAGTCGGAAGCGATGGAACGGGCAGGGGAAAATCTGGTTACAGCAGCAGAACATTGGGCGCATGGGCTATGATAATATTCCCCGATCCATCGCAGGCAGATGAGGACGGATTGCTGGCTGTTGGCGGCAATCTGGAGCCGGAAACATTGCTGGCTGCGTATGCCAAAGGTATTTTCCCCTGGTATGCGCAGGGTCAGCCGGTGCTATGGTGGGCACCCGACCCGCGCATGGTGTTGTTTCCTGCCGAGTTTCATTGCTCAAAACGGCTGGCGCGTCGTATGCGGCAGAACGTTTACAGCATTTCTTTCGATGAAGCGTTCAATGAGGTCATCAGGGCATGTGCTGAAATACCGCGACAAGGCGAGAGTGGAAGCTGGATTCTGCCGGAGATGATTGAGGCATATCAACGGATGCATCAACTTGGGTTTGCTCATTCGATTGAGATCAGGAAGAATAAAGAACTGGTTGGTGGTCTCTACGGTGTGCTGCATCACAGAGTGTTTTTTGCTGAATCGATGTTTAACCGGAAAATTGACGCATCGAAGGTGGCGGTGGCAGCATTGTGTGAATGGGCATTGCAGTATGGCTGGAAACTGATTGATTGCCAGTTTTATACCGCACACCTACAAAGTCTCGGTGCGCGCGAGATATCACGAAATCGTTTTCTGAAACTGATTCGATCGGAATGATATGAATCTTGTAAGGCGGTTATGATTTGAGACGACAATACGTAATAGCTGCACAGCTTTTACTGGGGGTATGCGATGAAAAAAATATTACAATATCTGTTACTTGTACCGGCTGTATTTCTGGTATCGATTGTTTCAGTTCAGGCTGCTGATTCAGGTATAAGCACTATGGCTGCAATTGTCATGCATTTGAATCATTATCCGGACAGCAGCGAGCAGGATGAACTTGCCGGCATAGTTGCCGATCAACATGCAAGCGCTGGTGAAAAGATACTGGCCAATGCTTTGAAAAATATGCACCATAGTGTGGGCGGAAGTGATGCGGACAAGTTGCATCAATTGCAGTCCGACGCATCTGCCAGCGAGCAGGAAAAAGAGCTTGCTGCGATTTTACTGGGCATCACGCATCATCCTTCCGACAACGACAGACAGCGCCTGAAATCACTAATGAACTGATCCGGCGTTGACATAAAAAACACACTGATTGCGAAATTAGTCGTCATCGGCTATCAATGCGATTCATTATATTCGCTGTTGCGCGAAAATATCATGAATTGCAATGTATGTGGGGAATCAAAAGGTAGACAATCCTGTCCTGTTGGCTGATTCGAATTTCCTCTGTATCCTCTGCGGTGAAAAGTTCAAAGGATTTTACTGATGAGTTTAAAAAACAATCGTGATCAATTAGTTAAAATCGCAGTGCAGGGCGGGGTGTCGCCTGCCAACCAGTGGGCACCTTTTGAAGTGGGGGCTGCTGGGGAAATTTTCGCCTGGCCATCTACGGGCGGGATTACTTATAATGTGAAAATTGGCGATTCAGTGTTTGGCTGGGCCGGTGAACATATTGAACCGGGCGTGTCGTCTACGTTGGTACACAAAAACCGCAAGGCTGAAGCCGGTTACCAGTTTCTGGCCTGTTGCGGTAATGAAGCTATGGTGATTTCCGGTGCTGCCAAGGGTGAGAAAGGCACTGTGCTGGGCCATCATGGTGGCGTGGAACATCTGATGCTCGATTTTTCCGATGAGACGCTTGATAAGTTAACCTGCGACGACAAATTCCTTATTCGGGGATATGGGCAGGGTTTGAAACTCATTGACCATCCGGATGTGTATATTTACAGCCTTGATCCGGATGTGCTGGAAGCGTGGGGATTGAAAGAACGGGATGATGGTTGCATCGAAGTGCCGGTTCATGTGATGGTGCCCGGGCATGCCATGGGTTCCGGCATCGGGGCGCTGTCGGTGACGACTGGTGACTACGATATCCTCTGTCATGATCAGGCTACGGTTGAAGAATACGGGATGGACAAACTGCGCTTCGGCGATTTTGTAGCAGTTTTGGATCATGATAATCGCTATGGCCGAACCTATCGCAAGGGAGCTATCACGATCGGTGTGGTGATTCATTCGGATTCACCACTGGCGGGCCACGGCCCGGGTATGATGACGTTGATGAGCGCCTGTGATGGAAAGCTGGTGCCTGTGATCAGCGATGATGCGAATGTGGGTGTGATTAAAAAAATCGGACGTTTTGGCTAACCCGTATTATTTATGAATCGCTGTGATGATTGCGCAGATATTTTGTTTGCTACAGATTCCGAGGAAGGAGTGCGTAGCTGTGCATGCGGACGACCGGCGAGGGATTCGTTGCGGACAAAGGAATGAGCAAGGGCGCAGCGCTATTCACGAATAGTGCGGGTTAAAGGTTCACTTCGCCCGTGCGTGTAGCATGCCTCCAGATGTGTTCCGGCATAGATCGGGATACCAACCTTACAACGGTTGAGGGCTTGCTGGCTCAGGCTGCCGGGCAAGGCGCTAAATTGGCACTGTTGCCTGAGAATTTTGGTTTTATGGGTGGCAGTGATGCAGAGAAAAAACAGATTGTCGAAGATCAGAACCATTCCGCAACACTCCGCTTTCTTTCCGAACAGGCTGCAGTACATCAGATGTACATTATCGGTGGTGCGCTGTTACTGAAAGGTGAAGACGCCCGGATTCGCAATGCCAGTCCGGTATTTGATGCTCGGGGTCAGCTTTTGACCATTTACGATAAAATTCATTTGTTCGATATGGACTATAAGGGCGAAGCCTATTGTGAATCAGCCTTGATTGAGTCAGGCCGAAGTCCGGCTGCCGTTTCAGTTGGCTCATTCAGAATTGGTTTGAGTATTTGCTATGATCTGCGCTTTCCAGAACTCTACCGTGTTTATGCAGATGATAGCTGTGACATCCTGTGCAATGTTGCCGCTTTTACAGCCACAACGGGCCGGGCACATTGGCAGACGTTACTTAAGGCCAGGGCGATCGAAAATCAGACCTATGTGCTGGCATCCGCGCAGTGGGGGCGACACCCGAACGGGCGGGAAACCTGGGGGCATAGCATGATCATTGACCCGTGGGGTAAAGTGCTTGCCGAGTTGCCGGAAGGGGACGGTGTTGTACTCGCGGAGCTGTCGAAAAAACGGTTGCATCAGGTGCGCGAATCACTGCCATCCTTGCGGCACCGTAAACTGTAATTGTTATCTGATATTTACATCTTTATCTGTGCCCGAATGTTTATTTCCCATGGTTAATTTGCTCAATCCTTTGCAACTAAAAGGTTTGTAAACCCTATCCACAGAGGCTGTGGATAACTTGGTGGATAAAACTTCCTGTTTTCATAGCTGGTATGCCTGGAGAAGTAGAACAATATGTATGCATAAAATATAGGCTACATATAAATACATGTATAAACAAATAGTTACAGTAGTTATTTAAAGAGAAATCTAGGAAAGTGAGCTAATTCTTAATAATATTTAATATGCATATACCGGCGGTGGATAATTCCTGTTACTTCAATGTTTTCAACTGTCTTAGCGCTTCAAATGTCACGATTGAACATGCCGAAGAAAGATTCAGGGAACGCACGGGCGCATCGTTGCGCATGGGGATGGTGAGTGCTTGCAGATCGGCCAATATGTCCTCACTGAGACCACGCGTTTCCGGCCCGAAAACCAGTACGTCGCCACAGGTAAATGTTGTATCCCAATAGCTACTTTTGACTTTGGAACTTAAGCCGAACCAGTTCCGATTTTCACCAATCGATTGGCGTGCTGTCTGCCAGCTTTTATGCTGCTGAACATCAAGATATTGCCAGTAATCCAGTCCGGCACGTTTCAACTGCTTATCTGTAATTTCAAATCCAAGCGGATGCACCAGATGCAGTTTGCATCCTGTACAGGCGCACAGCCGGGCAATGTTCCCGGTGTTTGGAGGTATCTCCGGTTCGACAAGAACAATATGCAGTTGAGTTGTCATGTGCTGCAAGCTCGGGCAGCTCTATACTCAATGCAATAGTTGAAAGGGTGGTTATATCCATCATGCGGTCTTTGTCAGAGCGAAAATGAAAATTGGGGAATGGAGCGATGGAATAAAAATAAAAAAGGCAGGGCTAACCCTGCCTTTCAAAATTATCGTCCTGAAAAGATCAGTCCAAGTGCTCGTCGATGAATTCTGCAAGTTTGGCTTTGTTGACCGCGCCAACTTTGGTGCCTTGAACATTACCGTTGTTAAACAGCATCAGTGTCGGGATGCCGCGAACACCGTATTTTCCCGGTGTGTTCG
>JAUZQI010000130.1 GCA_030951095.1 Mariprofundus sp.
TGCTCCGACGTAATCAATTCAGCCAAATCATCCGGCGAACGTCGTGAGATTTGCGCTGTCCATTTCTCCAGCGAAATACTGCTGCCTGCCACCAGAGCCTTGAGTAAACCGATATGGCCGACCTGCAATACCGGCTGCTTAAAACCAGCTGCCAACATGGTTCGTGCAGCCAGATGCATCACTTCGATATCGCCGTCACGACCTGCTACACCGAGGCATTCGACGCCGGTCTGCCACTGCTGTCGGGAACCACCGCGCACGTTCGGGCGCGCCAGCATCACGGTGCCGGAATAGCACAGTTTCAGCACATCTTCGTGCTGCAAACGAGTAGCAGCGATGCGGGCAATTTGCGGGGTCATATCCGAACGAATCGCCAGCGTACCGGCACCGGCAGGATCGGAAAACACCACCGTTTGATCTGCCAGAAAACGGCCTGCGCCGGACTGCATCGAATCCGGGCGCTCCAGAATCGGCGGGATCACTTCCTCGTAACCAGCTGTTTCGAACAGTGACAGCGCTTTGCTCTGCAAACCACGCAATGCTTTGGCCTGCGCGCCAAATGCATCATTCAGCCCGATAATCGGTTTATGCGTTGGCATTACATCGCTCCCAGTTTGGCATAACGCACCACCAGCATATCAGGCAGGGCGGCCAGTTGATCCAGCACCTCCTGCGACGGTGACGTATCAACCTGAATAATGGCCACTGCAGTTTTAGCATCTTCGCGGCGACCCAACCTGAAATCACCGATATTGATATTCGCTGCGGACAGTACGCCGCCCATGGCTGCAATCATGCCCGGTTTATCCTCATTCTGAATGACGATTAGATTACCCTCGGGCGCCATTTCAACATCACAGGTGTCAAAGCTGACAAAACGCGGACGGGATTCATCAAACAGGGTGCCGGAAACGCAACGATTACCTTCATCCCCCTCCACTTCCAATTTAATCAAGGTGGAAAAGCGATCCTGAGCTTCACAAGCAAATTCAGCCACTTCGATGCCGCGATCCTTGGCCAGCATACCGGCATTAACCGCATTCACATCTTCCATGCTCTGCGACAACAAGCCCTGCAACATCGTATTGATTAACGGCTTGCGATTAATATGAGAGGCATGGCCCTCAAAACTCACTTTAACGCGCGAATAACCCGGCTTCATGGTCTGACCGATAAAGCGACCCATGCGCTCGGTCAGCAGCAGATAAGGCGCCAGCAGGCGTTGTTCTTCTTCAGACAATGACGGCACATTAACCGCATTTTTCACAATACCGGACAGTAGATAATCGGACATTTGCTCGGCAACCTGCACGGCCACATTTTCCTGCGCCTCGTCGGTGGAAGCACCGATATGTGGCGTAAAACTGATGTTATCCAGTTCAAACAATTGATTATCACGCGCCGGTTCATTGGCATATACATCCAGCGCCGCCGCACGCAGGTGACCGGACTTGCAGGCATCATACAGCGCATCTTCATCCACAATACCACCACGGGCGCAATTGACGATGATTGAGCCTTTTTTCATGCGAGCAATGATATCAGCGTTAATCAGATTACGGGTGGCATCCAGCAAGGGCACATGGATGGTCAGTACATCAACCGTTTCAGCCAGTTCCTCAACCGTTTCTATTTTGGCCACACCCATCGCCGCAGCACGTTCATCAGAAATAAACGGGTCATAGACAAACACAGACATGTGCAGACCTTTAAGTCGATCACAAACAATCGCGCCGATATTACCAGCGCCGATGACGCCGGCTTTCTTGCCGGTCAGCTCCATGCCCATAAAACGGGCTTTTTCCCATTTACCCGCCCGGGTTGATGCCGATGCCTGCGGAATCATGCGTGCCGCAGCAACGATATGAGAAACAGCCAGTTCTGCCGTGGTGATTGTATTTCCAAATGGTGTATTCATCACCACAATGCCGCGACGCGAACAGCCTTCGATATCGATATTATCAACACCGATACCGGCCCGGCCAATCACCTTGACGCGTTTTGCCGCATCAAGCAGTCCGCCTTTCAGCGTCGTTGATGAACGTACGGCAATCGCATCATAATCGCCGGCGATGGCCAGCTTCTCTTCGTCCGACAACCCAGGTTTATAATCGACATCCACGCCACGCGTCTTGAATACTTCAATCGCACGGGAGGACATTTTATCTGCAATCCAGACTTTAGGCATGTTTTTTCCTCTTTTTTTACCGCTATTTACCGCAGCGTACGCGGAGGACTCAGAGGAAAGGAAAAACCCATAAAAGATTTTACTCTGCGAAACTCTGCGCCTTCTGTGGCAAATACCTGTCTCTTTATCAAACCCTGGGGAAACGGTTGTCCAGAACTGCTTGAGCTGCGGCTACGCCTGCACCCATCTGAACCGGATACCCGAAGCGATGACCACCCCGGAAAAGATTTGTGGCACGCCAGTGCTATGTAGTACTATTGCTTTCGACCTGGAAAGCGACCACGTCACAAACCGGAGTGCGCTGGCACTCTATAGCGGGCAGCCAGAGGGTCAGCTTACGCGTCGGTATGTAAATATCTCCCGGCAAAGCCGAGGACTTTAAGCTTGTGAGCCCTCGAAGCGAGCGTTTACGGAACCGTTGGCTCTGGGCCCCTTAAAGGGGCTATACCAGTTGCGATTGATCGATTCGACGGTCTTCAGCTTCCTGGTGGCGTATATATTCCCGAAATTGTCAAACTACGGGGGCCTCCCGAGCAGCGTTGGGGGGGGGGGCTCTTTTTGTTTAGTTTTAATGCACCCTGAATCGCACCCTGAATCATAAAACGTCACTTGATTCGCTTGGATTGTAATACGCTTGGATTATCTTCCGCCTACATTTCCTTGTAAAATTGGTAGTTTTTCTTCTTGATAGTTTCTTCATCAGGCATAGGGAAAAACAGACTTTTTTTGTCACAGGAAAGCCAAAACCCGTGTCTGATTTTGATATAGGGGATTTTCTCCATCTCACTATTTAAACTAATGCCCTTGATTCCTTTGTCGGAGCTTTCAAGTTCCAGAATGGCGTCCCTGAGTTTTGCAGGATGGACAAAGGGAAAAGGAGGAGACATGAAAGGTCTTTCTTCAAATTCTTTAAGAAACTGTTTGATTGGCAGTTCAACTTGTGTAAAAAATAACTTGGGAACCCACTTGCTATGACTGGGTCTGGTCATGTATTGAGCATATTCCCCGGCATTGAGTTTGGTCATGGACAACACAGTTGTGGGACAAATCTGGGCATAGGTTCTTATCAAACCGGACTGATGGGGTTTATCATGTTTCCCCTGTGTAAGTTCCAGTGTTAGTCCATTGCTGGTTACCAGATAAAGGCTCTTCACAGTATCCAGATCAATATGCTCAAGAACCCGGTATGAGCTTATGAATTTTGTTGCTTTTGGTCGCCCGTCTTCATGAGGAACCAGGCCTGTGAACCCTTCTTCAATTTTAAAAAAGTCATGCCGAAAATCAGCATCAACCTCAGTGAAAATTATCTTCCCTTCATAATGACGTGCTGTTCCTATCAAAAAATGTTTGCCGAATTGTTCAGGGGTCAGCTGTGAAGCAACGAGCGAATTGTTGGGATAGAGAATCTGATACAGTCTTTTTTGGTACTCCATGGTATTCCTCTCAAAAAACTAGACGTTCCTGGCAATTATTTTTCTATAAGCAGGGCGAAATATGATATCCTTGCACAATGACCTTGTGCAAGTAAGTCGCATATCCTGTCTGGAATATATCAACCGGATTCCAGCAATACTGCATGGGCGGCTGCAAGGCGTGCGATTGGCACCCTTGGCCCTGAACATGAAACATAGGTCAGACCAATATTATGGCAAAAGCGGATGGAGCCGGGATGACCGCCGTGTTCGCCGCAGATGCCGACTTTCATATCCGGCTTCACCGCACGACCCCAGCCAATAGCCAACTCCATCAGCTTACCTACGCCCTGGGCATCAAGAACCTCAAACGGGTTATCCTGGAGAATGCCGACTTCATTATACATCGGCAGAAATTTGTTCTCTGCATCTTCGCGGGAGAAAGAGAAAGAGGCCTGCGTCAGGTCATTGGTACCAAAACTGAAAAAATCAACTTCATTGGCCAACGTGCCAGCACGCATGCAGGCTCGAACCACTTCGATCATGGTGCCGAATTTGAATACAGGAGCGATTCCGCAATCGGCAGCAACCAGTTGGCTGATCGATTCCACATGCAAACGTACGGATTTGAGCTCTTCCGAGGTACAGACCTGCGGAATCATAATTTCCGGATGCACTTCTGTGCCTGCTTTTTGGCATTCGCAGGTTGCTTCAAGCACAGCCCTGATTTGCATGGCATAGATTTCCGGAAATGTAATCCCCAGCCTTACACCGCGATGGCCGAGCATCGGATTGACTTCAAACAGGGTGCGAACCTTTTTAAGAATAGCCTCCTTCTTCTCAATGGCTTCATCAACCAGTGCCGAATCTACCACCTGTAGAATGGACGGTATTTTTCCATTTTGCATCGACAACAGACTTAGCGTTGCAGAAAGAACTTCTGAACCACGCATGGTATCTTTCAAATGTTTCAGTTGCACCAGATCGTCAAGCAACTGGTTTTCTGAAGGTAGAAATTCGTGGATAGGAGGATCAAGCAGTCGCACTGTCACAGGCCTTGGCGACATGGTCGTGAACAATTCAATGAAATCCTGTCGCTGAATGGGCAGCAGTTTATCGAGTGCGGCTTGCCGCTGTTCAAGCGAATCGGAAACAATCATTTCGAGTACGATAGGCAGACGATCAGGGGCGTTGAACATGCGCTCTGTTCGGCATAGTCCGATTCCCATGGCACCATATTTAAGCGCACGTTCTGCATCCTCAGGGATGTCGGCATTGGCCATGACCTTTAAGCGAGCGCGTTCATCAGCCCACGACAGCAAGGTTTTCAGCTCGTCGGAAAATTCCGCTTCTTCAGTTGCGACATCACCCAGATAGACATTGCCCGAGGTGCCATCGATGGTAATGATATCGCCCTCTTTAATGATTACATCACCGATATGTGCGCGCCGGGCTATCACATCGACTTCAATGCCGTCAGCTCCAGCCACACATGGTTTGCCCATACCGCGCGCTACGACAGCTGCATGGCTGGTTTTTCCACCACGGCTGGTCAAGATAGCTTCGGATACAAAAAAGCCGTGGATATCTTCCGGTTTTGTCTCTTCACGCAGCAGAATCAGAGGATTTCCACTGGCACTTTTTTGCGCCACTGCCCGATCTGCATCAAACACAACATGGCCACATGCGGCACCCGGACTGGCAGGCAGCCCGGACGCCAAAGGCGTGACATCGGCATTGGGATCAAGGCGGGGGAAAAGCATCTGCTCCAGTGATTCGGGAGCAATGCGTAGCAATGCCTGCTCTTTATTGATCAGCTCTTCTTCAACCAGTTCAACCGATGTGCGAACCATGGCTTGTGTATTCATTTTTCCATTGCGAGTCTGTAAACAATAAAGAATGCCTTTCTCGATAGTAAACTCAAAATCCTGAACTTCGGCATAGTGGCTTTCGAGCTTGCTACGCAAGGCTTCCAGTTGACGATACATATCCGGCATCTCATTAGCCATCTGGGCAATCGGTTTTGGTGTGCGAATGCCAGCCACCACATCTTCGCCCTGTGCATTAACCAGATATTCACCATAAAATTCGTTTTCGCCGGTTCCCGGGTTACGGGTGAAGGCCACGCCTGTGGCCGAATCATTGCCGCGATTTCCGAACACCATAGTGCAGACATTCACCGCCGTACCATTAGCCGTCTCCGGCGTGATATTAAATTCCCGACGATAATCAACAGCACGTTTTCCTGACCACGAACCAAATACTGCTTTAATCGCAACTTCTAACTGCACATATGGATCTTCAGGAAAAGGTCGGCCTGTTTGCCCATGCACAATTTCAAGAAAAACGGTGGATATCTCTTTCAGATTATCTGCTGACAGACCCACATCTTCCTTGACACCTTCGCGTTTTTTGATGGCTTCAAACGGTTCATCAAACAACTCATCAGCAATGTCCAAAGCAACCTTACCGAACAGTTGGATAAAGCGTCGGTATGCATCAGAGGCAAAGCGTTCATCGCCGGTCTGCTCAATTTCACCTTGTAACGTATCCTGATTCATACCCAGATTCAGAATGGTATCCATCATGCCGGGCATCGACATGGCCGCGCCAGAACGCACCGATACCAGCAATGGATTATGGGCATCACCAAAGATTTTACCTGTTGCCTTCTCGATCGCCACCATTTGCTCTCTCACTTCCTGCATGACTCCGTCCGGTGGCGTGCTGCCATGATCCAGATATGCGAGGCACGCCTGAGTAGAAATAGTGAAGCCTGGCGGCACATTCAGACCGATCTGCGTCATTTCACACAGATTTGCTCCTTTACCGCCCAACAGCTGTTTGTTTTTGCCATCCCCTTCATTGAAAGAGAATACGTATTTGATCATTTGATCGTTCATATTGTTGTGTCCCCGTGATGTTTTAAAACCGGGAATGCCTATATTAAAACCTGCCCGGTTTGTGTATTGAGGGAGTCGCAGGCTTCGCCGAATACACTGAATACACTTGAATTTTAAACCTCTTTTCGGATAATGAAAAGAGATGATTATGGAAGAATTTATACGCTATGAAGACCGGGTGAAATCCATCCGGCTTGTCTTGCTTTTTCGATGTCATCGGGAAAATCGACATCGAACCCGATTCCCAGTTGTTCAACAGTCAGGCCTTGATGCAAAATGTTCTCAAGCGTCTTATGCAACACCTGATCGGAAGACCAGACCACGCCGGAAAAAACAGACAAGGGACGATTCATGGCCACTAGATCATAGCCACCGTCCTCAACCGGGCCAAGTACCACATCGGCATGTTCCAGAGCATGTGTAGCTGCGACAAGGCGCGATTCCGGCATGTGTGGCGAGTCTGTGCCCAGCAACAAAACTGCACTGGCAGCATCGGCAAAGGCCAGTCCGATCTGTCGGTTCATTCGATCACCCAGATCGCCCTCAGCCTGAATCGTCACTGGCAACCCGAATCCGGTGAAAAAATCATGTTTTGGATCATCGGCTGCAATGACTACATCGTTGAATAGACGTTTTGCCCGTTCAATGACAGTGGTAGCCATGGTGGCATGCCATTGTGCTGCCTGTGCAGCTGAATAACGAGACATTAAACGCGTTTTCACGGCACCTGGAACCGGGGCCTTGCACATCACAATGACTCGAATATCATCCATTTCCATCAGCGTGTCTGCCGATACATTTGTGCCAGTTTTTCAGGCGATACACCAAACCAGTAGAGAAACCGCAACTTCCACATCAACCATATGGTCGCCACAATCCCAAGTTGTTCCCAGCGCCGGCTGCTCGTTATCACTTTCTCTCGTAAACAGGCAACCCTGCCATGCCGTTTCAACCGCTTTGAAAATTCGACATCTTCCATCAGCGGCTGATCCGGGAAACCGCCCATCTGCTCAAAAACAGATCGACGGACAAACTGGCACTGATCCCCCGTACTGATGCCGGTCAGACGGGAGCGCACATTGATAAGCCACTCGATGATGCGAAAAGCGACAGCATTACCGGACAAACACAGGTCAAACCGACCGCCGGCATAAGAGCCATCTTCCATAGCTTCACACATTGCTGATATATTACTGGAATTAATGATTGTATCAGCATGAATAAAAAGGAGAATATCATTTGTAGATTCTTCTGCTCCGGCATTCATCTGAGCAGCTCTTCCGGGCTCCGACTGGCACCAGCGAATTCCTGAATTTTCAAGCAGTCGGTGGCTGTCATCACGGGAACCTCCATCAACAACGATCAACGTATCAGTATCGACAGACTGCATCCGTCCGATTAACTCCGGCAGCACAGTCGCTTCATTGAAAACCGGTACGATGATGGCAATGGACAGATTCCGCTTCAATTTGGTTCACATGGAAACACGGCTTTATGTTGCAATGTCGATCGACACCCAACCACTACCGGCTTGACGAAAATTTGTCATCTGCCCACGCCACACACGACCGGCCAGTGCAATCAGCTTCTCACCATGCATATACAGACGGATATCCAGTTTCATCCGGTTCATTTCGCCACCAAGCCCTTCCACATCCAATTCGGAAGCAGGAACCAGTCGTTGCACAATCGTATCCGCTACATCCAGCGCTTCATATCGTTTGCGACTCATCGCCTTACCCAGTAAAACACCCTTACCACCATGACGAGCTGCAGGTTTGAATACCCACTGTTTGCGTTCGACCCATGCCTGTTCCATATCCAGTTCAGATAATTGGTGGGTTTCGGGCGTAACCGAACGAATTTGTTTAACCATATTCTGTTTCACACACTGTTCCAGCAACCCTTCCCGCCACCAGTCCACCATACGTGATTTATCCCCGATCAGAGCATAGCTGCGCGGATGCGGATTGATCGCTACCTGCCCTCGTTCATAGGCTAGCCGGATATGGCTCACATCATCACCCTCAAGATAGAAATCGGTATGCCTGTTATAGATGACGTCAACCCGAACGCCATCGAAAACCAGCCCGTCATCTCGTAATTGCAACTGCTCAGGACAAATCACAAACACCTGCCGCCCGTCTTTTCTTAACAATTCGGCATACGCCAGCATTTCGGGATACATGAACTGAGCTGTAACATTTTCATCCATAATGGCAATCGTCGTCCACTCGGAGCAAAACATTTCAGCCAGCCGCTGCTCGAGATGATTCTGCAATTCAGGAATATCAGGTTGCGGGATCCAGCGATCATCCCCGATATAGAGACCACCGGCATTATTGTTGATTTCGATCAGTTTAGGCCCGTCCGGAGTGAGATGAAAATCAAACCCCATCAATACGCTTGGCCACTCAGGCTGAATATGTGCTGCCTGTGGTAAATCTTTGGAAAGCCGTGAAAGATAAGCCACATTATCCTTGAGTTGAAACACCGTGCGCGAAAAACCTAGCATGGTATCAAATTCGGAACGGGAAACAGGTACGGGGATTTCGCTGGCCAGTGAAGTTGTCATGATCGAATACTATCGGAAACCAAACCATTCCGGCCAATCAAATCATTCGCAAGACCAAACCGAGACATCTATATGAGGATGAGCCGCGAAACAATCGCAGGCATGCGGAAGCATGCGAACACATCTGCAAGGTTCGTGACGATTCTACAGGCACAAGCATTTCCAGCTATCCGCTGATCAGCATTGTCGCCAGTGATGGCCTCGGAGGAAAAAGCATTCCGTTGCTCCTACGATTGTTTTCATCATCGGAACATGGGGCAATAGTGAAAATAATGGGATTCTTTCAGCCATGGGAGGTATACGGCAAGTAGTTGGCGAGCAGCCGTTGCGGGTGATTGAGGAAGGGTTCCGATTTAGCAAACAGGGGTTTGGCCTTGAGGGTGTTATGGCAAGAAAGCTGAATGCCACCAAAAAACCTTGTAGCGCTGATGTTGCTGGCATGGCCATTGCTTGTGGATCACGAAGATGCGACGGGTGAATGCGACGGGAAAATTGAAAGAGCGTGGAAAAGCCGATAAACTCAAACGAGAAAAAATAAAATATTCCAGGAAGAAATACGCAAACCTCCGGCTTTTCCAGATGCAATCTTCAAAGGCTGGATCATGTTGTTCTCGCAAGCCAAGACGGCTGTATCTCAATGATTGCGAAAATCAGATAAACCGATACAACAAAAGCAGCTAAATATCCCCGGATTACTTCTACCTACGATATGGGCGTGAACAATGGGGAGGCTCCTGTGAATGGCAGCTTGAACCTGAGCGCGCTTTCGGCAGAGTCGGTTCTCATGAACAATCCCGACGATCCTCACACATGGCTTAAAGAACATGGCG
>JAUZQI010000131.1 GCA_030951095.1 Mariprofundus sp.
CAATCAGAATGGACATCCTTATGCTTCAATCGGTAAAAAACTGGTTGAGATGGGTGAATTGACACTGGATCAGGCCTCACTGCAGAGTATCCGGCAGTGGGGAGTTGATCACCCCGATCGTTTGAAAGAATTATTATATAACAATCCCAGTTATGTGTTTTTTCGCGAAATGCCGGATTCACAAACCTCTGCTGTAGGTGCGATGGGTATTCCGCTGACACCTGGCTACAGCATGGCCGTTGACAGACGCACGATTCCGCTCGGGATGCCTGTTTTCCTGGCTACGACATGGCCAAACACAGATAAGCCACTCAATCGCCTGATGTTGGCGCAAGACACTGGCGGTGCGATCAAAGGCACAATCCGGGGAGATTTTTTCTGGGGTTTCGGTGAGGAGGCCGGACGGCAGGCAGGCCGAATGAAACAAAAAGGGCGCATGTGGGTGCTTTTCCCTAATGGCAAGCAGCCCTCGATTGCAAAAGGCGCCCGTTGAAGGGGTTTGTAATGATCCCATTTTCCTCGGTGAACTGTAGCTTTGTTGAAATGCATCTTGTTTTTATTGGTGAACCCAGTGCGCTGTGTTAGAACTTACGCATGAAATCATTTTCCCAATGGCGGCCACACCCCTGGCACGGCCTCGATGTTGGAGCCGAACCGCCCCGGCGGGTACATGCCTATATCGAAATCAGCCCCTTTGATACGGTGAAATTTGAAGTGGACAAGAAATCCGGCTATTTGCGCGTCGACCGTTCGGTGCGTTCATCCTCGCAGCATCCGGCACTGTATGGCTTTATTCCACGTACGCTGTGTGCCAGACGTGTCGGCGCACTCATGGCTGATGTCAAACGGGGTGATGGAGATCCGCTGGATATATGTGTGATTTCCGAGCGCCCGATCTCCCGCATTGAAATTCTCGCCAACGCCCGCGTCGTGGGTGGTTTGCCGATGAATGACCACGATGAAGCGGACGACAAGATTATTGCCGTGATTGAGGATGATCCGCTGTGGTCGAATATCGATGATATTTCAGAACTGCCTCCAGCCCTTGTTGATCGGTTGCTCCACTATTTCCTCAGTTACAAACTGGCTCCGGGTCACCCTCAGAAGGTATCTATCGGGCAGCCTTACGGTTTTGATCATGCGACGGAAGTTATTGAAGCTGCCATGGCCGACTATATTGAAGAGTTTGGAGCGAATCCGGAAAGGCGCAAGATTTCCGGTTGAGCTTAGTGGCCGAGCATGGATTTTTTCAATCCCTTGTCGGCCGGTTTTTTACCCAGCCAGACGGCCAATAGCGCTTGCTGGAAATCCAAACCTTTGATTTCGCCCTTTTCGGTGCCATTGAAGCTGATATGGGTACTTCCATCACTGAACAGATCGAATACGATTGAGTCGCCCCGGTGCGCGGTGGTGAATAATGCATTGAAACTGGCGAGTTGGTCTTTCAGCTTTTGCATGCGCTCATCGGACTGATTTTTATCAAATCCCTCATCCCAGCCGTCGGTGAGTTTCTCCTTGTCCACTTCGGCATAAAGAAAGTTCATTGTGATGCGTTTGTTGCCGGTGTCGGCGATAATTGCTTTGGCGCTGGTTTCATGTTGTTCCAGATACAGTCCGCCAACATAAATATCGAAAAAGAATTTTGTACGGATGCCGGCCCCGTTGAGTTGCAGGGTTTTGCCTTGCAATTGAATCGTATCCGGCAACGCGACACCTTCAATTTCAACCGCCGGGCTCAACGCGGGCAGCAGGAGCAGGGCCGTAAGGAATAATAAACGAATATATTTCATGGAAACCTCCAAGGTGAAATTATCCTCCGATTAAAAACCAAAAGCGGACAAACCGCAAGTGTGATGGTGTGTGTGGAAGTAGAGGTGAGTGAAGTAAACGTGTTATTCCGATGCCAGGGCCTTTTCACATGTGTCTGGCTGTAGAGATTCAATCAGACACATGTGAACCGGCCCAGTTAAATGGAGCAGATCTTAGCGTGAGTTCACTTTTCTGATTTCCACGCCAGATCAGCCAGGCGCGGGGCTGTGAAGTTTCATTTGAATTGTTCGGAATTGCCGGGTCGCTGTCTGTCAGATCAATGTGCAGCTGAAAGGAAGATCGGACGCCCGGAGCACCGGCACCAAAGGCCAGATCACCAAAGTCGATAAACTGTTGATTCTGCTCCAGCAGTACCGGAAAGCGGGCGAACCATGCGTAAAATGCTGTGCCCGGTAATTGTGTTGTACCCTTCAGTGTGTGCATGGCGGGTAGCGTTTGCCAGATAATATGATTTGGGGCACTGATCTTTGTTGAAAGCAGGGAGGTGACGAACGCATCATTGAACAGCGGACTAAGCCCGGGGAACTCTGGTTTCAGCTTAACTGCGGCGCGGTCATAATCATCGGGATATTTGGCAATTAGTTGCCAGTTAAAGGGAGAAAAGGCCATGGGTAAGGCATGATATGAAATGGCGTCAGGATGCGCTTTTCTGGCCAGTGCCATTCCCTGTTGCTGATTATGATAGGCCAGTGCGAGATAGGTAAAGGCCAGAGCAAAGCCCAGTATACTCAGCTTACGTGATTGTTGTTTCCAGATTAGCCCTGCCAGCAGGGGAATCAGCAGACAGGCAGAGAACAGCGGATCGATGAGAAAGAGCAGGTCAAAACTGAATCGCCGGTCGGAGAAAGGGGCGAATATCATTGTGCCGAAGGTAGTGATTAGATCGAGACAAATATGCAGTAACAGGGCCAGAATTATCAGTTTGGGCATGACAGGATTCTGTCTAATTGATCGGGAGGCCAGACTGTAAACCAGCCATGCCCAAAGCGGCAGCATGAGTAGTGAATGTGTCAGCCCGCGATGGTGTTGCAAATAAACCGTATCGGAAAACAACCGTAGCAGAATATCGCTGTCCGGTGCCATGGCGAGCAGAACCAGAAAAAACAGATGTTTGGGCTGGATGTGGTTTTTTGGAAAAGCGCGGGCGAGAGCGGCACCTGAAATGGCGTGGGTTATCGGATCCATGCAGGGATGTCTTGTAAAAGTTCCTGCCAGTTATTACCCGGCGTGATTTGTCCGCCACAAACTGCATGGGAGGCGCCGGTGACCGGGGGGAGCGTGTTGGGTTTGCCCATCAGTGTTTGTCTGGCAAGCAGGGCGAAACTGACAGCTTCCACCGCTTGCGGAGGCATTCCTGCTGCTTCGGTTGTATCTACGTTCGACGGTGCCAGTTGTTTTTCGAGCAGTTTCATCAGGTGGCTGTTACGAACGCCGCCACCGCAACACAACCATCTGGATGGTGTGCCCGGCATGAAGCGAATGCTGTGTTTAATACTATTAACTGTGAACTGACATGCGGTAGCCAGACGATCCGCATCGGAAATATTCGGCCATCGCATCATGGTATCAACCAGTGCTTCACCAAACTCTTCCCGACCAGTTGATTTCGGTGGTGTGCGTTGTAGAAAAGGATGTTGCATCAGTCGATCAAGCAGCGGAAGGCATACCGAGCCGCTTGCTGCAAGTTGCCCGTTTTCGTCGTATGCATGTTTTCCGTGACTGGTGGTCAGCATCAATGCATCCATGACCATATTGCCGGGGCCGGTATCAAACCCGGTGATATCACCGGCACAACCCAACCATGTGACATTGGCAATGCCTCCGATATTAAGCACGGCTGTGTTTTCGTTTTTCTGTCCAAACAGTTGCCAATGCGCGAATGGAACCAACGGTGCCCCTTCTCCACCGGCTGCGATATCGCGGCTGCGGAAATCGGAGACAACAGTGATGCCAGTTCGCTCAGCCAGCGTAGCCGCGCAACCAATCTGCATGGTAAATGGATAATCAGCTTTGGGCCGATGACGGACAGTTTGTCCGTGGCAGCCGATAGCTGTGATATCTGATTGTTTCAGGCCAGTACTTTGAAGTATTGCCCGGGCAGCTTCGGCATAGGCAATAGCCAGTGCACGATCCAGTTCCCCCATGCGATCTATTTCATTCAGGCCTGGTTCAGCCAGACGCAGGACGGGCTCACTCAGTTTTTTTGGCATGGGGAATTCAAGGAATTCAATCAGTTCAGGTTTGCTGCCGGCACTGTTGTCGAAGCGCACAATTGCTACATCGATGCCATCAGCAGATGTGCCGG
>JAUZQI010000132.1 GCA_030951095.1 Mariprofundus sp.
GAAAGTAAAATATCACCGGGCTGCCGTTTTTTAAATTGCGCGCGCACCTGAAGCGGATTGTGCTTAATCAAATAAACACAGATATTAGTATCCAGGATGTACATCAGTCAGTCCCGATCAAAACAGGAAAAATCACGCTCCTGAGCCAATGGCTGTTGTCGCCCATCCGACATGAAATCTTCGGAAAATTGGCCCAGCGACTCGAACAATGTATCCCAGCTGTGCTGAACCGGAAGCAATACAACTGCATTACCCACTTTATGAACAAACACTTCGTTGCCGTCAAAACGAAATTCCTTCGGTAAACGCACAGCCTGGCTGCGCCCATTTTGAAAAATTTTAGCTGTATTCATGATGCGCCTCCGAGTATATATCGAATAATATATACCACTTGTTTCATCGTCAACAGAGGGCCAGTAAAGGAGCCCAACCCTTCATCAAACCCAAAGCTTCGATGACCATTGATCCACACCCTGCTCAATCAGACCCAGCACATATTCAAAATATTCAGGCGACTTTTTATATGGATCAGGAATCTCCATATCGCCCCATTTCCCGATCATATGCACCTTGCCGCGTGCTTCAGCCGCAATCGAATGAATATGCTGCCGGTGCCCATCCTCCATGACCAGAATCAGATCGTTCCGGCGCGCCATTTCCGGTGTGAATTGCCGAGCCCGGTGGGCGGAGATATCGATACTACGCTCCTGCATCAGCCTCAAGGCGGATGGATCCGCAGCCTCACCCACCAATGCGCCGATACCAGCGGACTCGACACGTACACTTTCGGGGGCATGGCTGCGCAACAAGGCCTCAGCCATCGGACTGCGGCAGATATTACCAACACAAACAACCAGAATAGATTTGAACATAGAATCGGTGAATCGTGACGGGTGAAGAGGGAAGGGTAAAGAGGCAGGACTGAGTGGCGAGTTGAAGGTGGAAATTAATGGGTGAAAGCACTACTGTCCCGACGTTTGTTAAATGTATCCTATGAATTTATTGGGAAATGTGTTCTGCCATCCACTTGCCACGGTTTACGCGAACATTTTGTGGTGCGTTAATGGCATGCACAGTGAGGCAACGCCTCTTCATAATCAGGTCACCAAATCCTCTCAACATGAGTCTGTAGGAAGGGTGGTCGATGATCGGATGTATGTGGATGGAAGAAAAGGGAGCATCCCCTCTCATGGCAGCATTCAAAACAGGTTGTTGAGCGGATTTAATCTCCAATGCCACATGAAGACATTTGCCATTCTTCACGTAATTGGAAACAGTCGTTAAGAACCATTGGGTAGAATCTGCATGGCGATGAGTTTCACCAATTATGACTACTTGGTGATCAAAAAGAGGAGATGCCGAAACTGGAGCAATGAAAGCAGCAGTCATGGTAAATATGAATAGCATGGCTGTTAGAATTATGTGCTTCATCAAATCTCCCTGATCCATTTCAAATCATAGCGGAGGAAATAAACAAGCCCAACTAAATTTCCGGATGGTTTTACTACAAAAAAGGTGGAGGCCAGGCCTACCCCTGTATCCGATACAGACGCCGACGGCCCCCCTTCCCAATAAGATGGGAGTCTCACAATTGAATTAGCATATTGCTTACCATTACTGATTGGGAGAGGGATGCGAATCTCTAGGGCATCCAATTTGTAAATCGTAGCGCTAACCACTGCTTATGCAATTGAGTTTCTTGCAACTATAAAAAGGGAGTTTCTAGCCTCCATAAGTGAACGGACTTTTCCCGCAGTGTGAAAAAGAGTTTTTACAGTCCATAAAGGAATTTAGCGTCACATATGAAAAAGGTTTCTGTACGCTATAAAAGGCTGATGCTTTATATTTCATATTACCAAAAGGTTACCTCAAAGGTTACCTCAGACGAAAATAAAAAAGGAGGCCCGAAGACCTCCTTTTAATTTTGCCTTATATATCAAGGCTTTATATGGCGCTCCCTGAGCGATTCGAACGCCCGGCCTTCTGATTCGTAGTCAGATGCTCTATCCAGCTGAGCTAAGGGAGCCAGTCTTAATCAATGAAACCGTTTAACCTTTCATGAAGCGGGCCGAAGAGTAATATCTTTCAACCATATTTTCCATTCCGGATCATCCATGCCGAACAATTCCGGAAACTTCTTATACAACCAACCACGGTACATAGACTTACCATTGCGGCTTACCTCAACGAAGGCGGCGGGATTATCCACATTTTCATCGTTCAGAAAAGCTTTGTTATGAACTCTAAGCCCGGAGGCCAGTCCAAGCAGGTGAATTTCCCAATTCTGAACCATAGCGCTACTGCCCATGACAAGTTTCGTCGTAAGTACCTTGGTCGTACTCTTCTGCAGCCAGACCACTTCCGCCTCTCCCTGCAGGGTTGAAGCCCATTCAGGTACAGCTGCACCATCATTGCTGCCATGCGGATCATCAGGCGCCTGCAGTGGCAACTGCCACTGAATCTGGTCGGGTTGCTGTTGCTCACAGGCAGATAACATCAACAGGGCAATGGCGATCAGTGCAAGTTGCTTCAAGCTGTCTCCTGTCTATCTGAAACGCTGGCCTGAAGACATGATTCGGAACTACCGCCTTTCACATCTTCGGGAATGCCTCCAAACGGCATTTAACTAATAAACCAAGGGGATTATTCGGGGCTCCTGCCCCTCACCCCTTCGGGGTCGTCGCTAACGCGACGTTCAAATCGGCTATCCTGCCAATTTGTGATTCGGGGCTCCTGCCCCTCACCCTTACGGGCGGCCTATTGGCCGTCTAAATTTACAATCCTGTAAATTTATCAAACTCGACGAAGGTTCTCATACCTCTATCGCCAGTTTTTATGATAAAAACTGGCGGAGAGAGAGGGATTCGAACCCTCGATAGGTTTTAGCCTATACACCCTTAGCAGGGGCGCGCTTTCAGCCGCTCAGCCATCTCTCCGTTCATGCCACTCATTGTTGTTATTTCTGCTATAACTGGCGGAAGGGGTGGGATTTGAACCCACGGAAGTGTTACCTTCGCCGGTTTTCAAGACCGGTGCATTCAGCCGCTCTGCCACCCTTCCAATCGTTACAAGTCCATCGCCTTTTGGCGACGGGGCCGAACAATATCATGGAAGCTTTTCATAGCAATAGTTGGGGCTCAACAACAATATTTTGAAAGGCAAAGGTATCTATGCAACAGCAGTCACTTATATTGCGCGATTTTTCTTTCCAGCATGGAGAGCAGTACATTGAACCCGTCTCTGGCCAGCACATGTGAATATTCCACATGTTTCAGTGCCAGGTCGCTAACGCCGTCGGCAATAATATTAATAATAGACCAGTGCCCCTCGCGATAGTGTAACACATAATCCAGATGTACAGATTTACCATTTGATTTAACCAGTTCAGTGCGCACGAGAATACGTTCGCGTTTCAATAGTCGTACAGATTTTCTTTTAAAAGTCTCGCCACCATAGGCCTTGAACTGATGTGCATAGGTCGCGATAACAAGCCGTGTAAACGTATCTATAAAACGGCCCTGTTGCGGCTCATCCAGTGATCGCCAGTATCTGCCAGTGGTCAAACGTGCAACACTGGGAAGATCATGACTCTGTTTCACCTCCGGCTCAAGCCTCTCGAAACGGCCCTTGAACCTTAAACCATCTGCATCTTTCATAATGGATAACAATACAGACTGAAAATGAGCGACTACTTTGACCGCTGCGCCCTCAGAAACTTCAGTAGCCATCCCTGCCGCCGGAATACCCTGGAAAAGAAGTAGCAGAAGTGCCACGCATACAAATCTGAGCCTCATATCAAGAGATCGCAATACAATTACTTTTCATCACAGTTAACTCTCCGGAATCAAGTCCCTAGTCAGTTTCAACCCGATCAATTCGAATAGGGATCGTTCGCTTATCCTGATACACAACGGGCAATTCCGCCGCCATCGGGCCATCCGTACGCGGTCCGAATAGTGCAACACGAAGCGCTTTAAGGGGATGTTCAGTGGTATCGCACACTGCAGTCGGCTCATAACCGCAATGCGCCATGCAATTCGCACATTTGGGATTGCGCCCGGTTCCATAATGATCCCAATCGGTATCATCCATCAACGACTGAAAACTGTCCGCATAACCTTCATCGACCAACAAATAACAGGGTTTCTGCCAGCCAAACACATTGCGGGTCGGATTACCCCATGCCGTACACTGATAGCTCTGATTACCGGCCAGAAAATCCAGAAACATGCTGGACTGGTTAAAAGCCCAGTTGATGCCCTGTTTCTTTCGCTGCTTTTGCAATTTGAAAATATCCCTGAATAACTGTTTGGTCACCGTGCGCTGTAAAAAAACATCCTGCGCCGGCGCATGCTCGTAACTGAAGCCCGGTGACACTGTTACCCCTTCCACACCAAGCGCCATCACCATATCAAAAAAAACTGCCGCTTCTTCAGCTGATTCACCCTGAAAGAATGTGCAATTCACAGTCACCCGGAAACCTCTGGCAATGGCGGCGTTGATCGCTTCCACAGCCTGATCGAACACACCATCCTGCCCTACCGATGCATCATGACGCGCACGCAGACCATCCAGATGAATCGAAAAAGTCAGATAAGGCGTCGGCTTGTAATCGGCCAGCTTTTTTTTCAGGAGTAGCGCATTGGTGCATAAATAAACATATTTTTTGCGTTGCACAATGCCCTCGACAATCTGTGGCATTTCTTTGTGAATCAGCGGCTCACCACCGGCAATGGACACAATCGGTGCCCCACATTCATCCACTGCCGCCAGACTCTCCTCCACTCCAAGGCGTTGATTGAGTATCTCGTCAGGGTAATCTATTTTTCCGCAGCCGGAACAGGCGAGATTGCAGCGAAACAACGGCTCGAGCATCAATACCAGCGGGTAGCGCCTGTTTCCCCGCATTTTCTGCTGAAAAATATAACGGCCTACATGAAATTTTTGCTGCAAGGGAATACTCATCTAAAAACAGGCCTCCTCAGAACATGCCATGGAAACGATCGAGAAAACGCTGGTTATATTCAGTGCTTCCGTAACGTCCAGTCCATAGATCGCGCAGATACGCTGAGCTTTTCAGAGCATCCATAATAAACGGGTAACGTCTCGAAGCTTTTTGTCGCAAACATTGACTTGCTCTTACGGTTTGCTTGCACGTCACTACAGAAAAAAAGATAGCGGCCATTGACAGAA
>JAUZQI010000133.1 GCA_030951095.1 Mariprofundus sp.
TAGAGGCAAGCCACCGTATTAGAGAGGACAAGAACCTGCCCACACAACCAAAAATCATACTGGTCACTGCATACGGCGGCAATGGACATCTCACAGATAAGGATCAGTCGGTGATTGATGCCAGCATGATTAAACCGGTAAGCATGAGCTCATTGGTAAATAATATTATGACCGTATTTGATTGTAAGCCTGAAAGCATCAAGCTGGCCTACGGTCATAAGCAACTGGCCTTCCAGGCACCTGCCCATTTACGCGGTGCACATCTGCTGCTGGCCGAGGATAATGAAATCAATCTGCAAGTGGCGATGGGACTACTGGATAAGGTAGGTATTAGCATTCGTGTGGCGTACAGCGGCGTTGAGGTATTGAAAGCACTGGATGAGGAACAGTTTGATGGCGTACTGATGGATATGCAGATGCCGAAAATGGGCGGTTTGGAAGCGACCCGGAGAATTAGGCAAGATGGGCGATTTAATAACCTTCCCGTGATTGCCATGACCGCCAACACGATGGTTGATGATATCAGAAAGTGCAAAGAAGCCGGCATGGATGCGCATATAGGCAAGCCAATCAATCCCGAGCAGATGTATAAAACACTTGGAGAGTTTATTCATGCTGCTGAGGGAAAAATAGTGACTGTTGCCAGGAAGCGGAATGGCTTCAAGTTGCCGGACACATCCGGTGATCACCCAATCCTCGCTGGCATCAATTTCGAAACAGGCCTACAGCGTCTTGGCGGAGACAAAACCGCTTATTGCAACGTTCTTAAGAAATTCAAACACAGCCATGTTTCATTCAGTGAACAATTAAAGCAGTTCATGTCTGCAGGTCAACATGACGATGTTTTGCACATGTTACATGGACTCAAAGGTGTGTCCGGTAATATCGGGGCAGACGAATTACATCAGGCCACGAAAAATATGGAGCTTTCCTTAAAGGGGGGAGACTCAAATGTCAGTGAGCGCCTTGCCGATGTTTCCAGTCAGCTCGGCATCGTCATGCAGAGTCTGAATGCCTGGTGTGCTGCGGAGAAAGAATCATTGCCGCAGCATATTGATTTGCTTCAGGCCATGCCCCTGCTGGAGAAAATGCGCGACCTTCTCATAGCAAGTGATGGTGATGCGTCCGATTATATGAATGAGATCAATGAGGTTTTTCGAGGCAGTGAAATGGAGGCTGAGGTGAAACAGCTGCACGCCTGTATTGATCAGTATGATTATCAGGCTGCTTTGACAGTGATTAAAAAGATTGTTGCCGCCGCCGCATAATTTGCTGATTTATTTCAGCGAAGCTCCGCACTTTTCACAACTCTCAACGGTTACCAGAATTTTCTTGTTAGCCAGCATTTTTCCGCATGATTCACAGAAATAGAAACCTTTCAGATTGGTGTAGACGATGGCGGCCACAGCCACTCCGAGAACAACATAACCCTTGGTCGGAAAATCCAATAAATAAGCGATCACCAGCAGCATGCCTGAGAGACTGAAAATAATGATCGGCCAAAGACGTTTTTTAAGTTTGATATCGATATTGATGGCGAACACAGCAAGCCTGGCTGTGATAAACACAACCCAGAAGAAAATAACAAAGAAAATCAGATCACCAGTACTCAATGTTTAACGCTCCGTATTACAGCTGGCGCAACACTAGTCTAAATTTAATTGGGGTAAACTGCTCATGCATCAAGCTTGTGAATTAGCCGGTTGTAAACTATAACTGCGAGCTATGGCTGATAATAAAGAACAACACAGTGATGAAACGAGTCTTGGGGATAAAAAACACCCCCATGCATTCCATGCAAAAGCACCATCTGATGCTGAGCAGGAACACGAGGCTGTAAATAGAATCAGGACGCAGCACAGACTTAAGAACAAAAAAGCAAAGAAAAAACCTAAACGTCGCCTGGTTTTCTGGACAAAAACTCTGGTCGTGTTGATGGTCTGTTTGACTCTCGGGGTTGCCATCTGGGCCATCATAAAAACCACCAACAAAAGTGGCGCTGCGGCATGGACAGAAGAGCTCAAACGCGGCAATTACAACCTGGCGGCCGTGAAATTCTCGATTACTGCATCAGCAGCTGCGTCTCAAATATTCGATTCCGATATTTCTACCGAAACTCTTATGAAGGATTTCAATGCCGCTCTGCCGCACCTGAGAAAAGCCGGTTACATCCTCACTGAAATGGAGGTGGAGTTGGGCATTCCCCCCAAACTAATCCCTCATTTTTATCATGATCCCGATGTTAAGTTGGATTTGCAGAAATCGCTCAAAGCGATTGGCGATAATACCATCGGCGCAGCGCTGATTATCGCCCTTGCTGAAGCAGGTTCTCTGCAAAAACAAATTGAAGTGGCTGACATGCAGTTTAATCATATTGAGGTTGAACTGGGGCTGATCCCTGCCCTCAAGCTGCAGTACAAAAATAATGTAGGCATTCAAAATTACATTCACAGAGAATAACTACGAAGCTCCTGTTCGAAAGGTTCAAATCAGAAAGTCCTGAGTTCAGGCACGTTTATTGCTTTCGCCAAATAACGAAATCACAGATGGCTGGATTCGCAGCGTTTGAACGCGTACGGTAGCC
>JAUZQI010000134.1 GCA_030951095.1 Mariprofundus sp.
CACTCAGGGTTTCAAAGGCGAGATAGGGATTGATGGCTTCCGCGCCAAAACCGGCCAGACAGGCAAAATGGTGCACTTCACGCGCTGAACCTGTTTCAACGACCAGACCGGTATCGGTTCTCAGTCCAGCCCGAATCAAATGATGATGTACGGCAGAGGTGGCCAGCAGGGCAGGGATGGCAATGTTCTGCGGATTCATGCCGCGATCAGACAGGATGATGATATTAAAATGATCACGTACGGCCTGTTCGGCTTTATGGCACAGTTCCGTTAGCGCCGTCTTCATGCCCGCAGCGCCCAGATCAACTGCATAACAGGAGGAGAGCGTGATGGTGCGGAAACGATTGTCAGTGTACTGATCGATATGGCGGATTTTCTCGACATCAACATTGGAGAGAATCGGCTGATGCACTTCAAGCCGCAACTGCGGTTCAACTTCATCGAGGCCGAGCAGATTTGGATTCGGGCCGATGATGGAGGTCAGACTCATCACCATCTCTTCACGGATTGGGTCAATCGGCGGATTGGTCACTTGCGCGAATAACTGACGGAAGTAGTTATACATTGGTTTGGCACGATTGGAGAGCACGGTCAGCGGGCTGTCGTTTCCCATTGATCCTGTTCCTTCCTGACCGGAGATGGCCATTGGTGTGATCAGGAACTTGAGATCCTCCTGCGTGTAACCGAAGGATTGTTGCCGATGCAGCAGGGTATTGTGATCGGGCGCTTGCGGCGCAACTTCTTCTGGCAGGTCTTCAAGCTGAATCTGGGTTTTGGCCAGCCATTCTTTGTACGGCTTGCTGGTGGAGAGCTGCTGTTTGATTTCGTCATCGTCGATGATGCGGCCTTCTTCCATGTCGATCAGCAGCATCTTGCCCGGCTGTAAACGCCATTTCTTGATGATTTTTTCTTCAGGGATATCGAGCACACCCATTTCGGATGCGCCGAGCACCAAACCATCATCGGTGACCAGATAACGGGCTGGGCGCAGTCCATTGCGATCCAGTGTTGCGCCGATCTGACGTCCATCGGTAAAGGCCACAGCGGCAGGGCCATCCCACGGTTCGGTCAGGGCGGCATTGTATTCATAAAAAGCGCGACGGCTTTCGTCCATCTGTTTGTTGCCGCCCCATGCTTCCGGAATCATCAACATGGCGGCATGCGCCAGCGAATAACCGCCAGCCACCAACAGTTCCAAAGCATTATCAAAACAGGCGGTATCAGATTGAGCTTCTTTAATTACCGGCCACAATTTGGGCAGATCATCACCGAGTAATTCGGATTTCATAGAATGGCGGCGGGCATTCATCCAGTTGATATTGCCGCGTACGGTGTTGATTTCACCATTGTGAGCCACCATGCGGAACGGATGGGCCAGTTCCCACGATGGGAAGGTATTGGTGGAAAAACGCTGATGTACCAGTGCCAGGGCCGAAGTCATGCGTGCATCACGCAGGTCTTCAAAATAAGCTGCAACCTGATGCGACAGGAACATGCCTTTGTAGACAATCGTACGGCTGGATAGTGAGGCCGTGTAGAATTTGGCGGTATCGTCAAAACCTAGGTCTGTCACACGGTGTGTAACCACTTTGCGGATGACAAACAGTTTGCGCTCGAAATGGTCCTGATTTTCGCAACCATCGCCACAGGCAAGAAAGAGCTGGCGGATGACCGGTTCACAATGGACGACACTATCGGGCAGGTCGGCTCGCACTGCATCGACAGGCACATCACGCCAGCCCAGCAATGTCTGGCCTTCTTCAGCAATCACCTGCTCATAAATATCCTGACAGGACTGACGGTGAGCCTCATCCTGCGGGAAGAACACCATACCAACACCATATGCACCTGCATCAGGCAATTCGAAGCCCAGGTCAGCCGTTACCGACTGGAAAAAAGCGTGTGGAATTTGCAGCAGTATACCTGCGCCATCCCCTTCGCGCGGGTCGGCACCCGAAGCACCACGGTGAGTTAACCGTTCCAGAATTTCCAGACCTTTTTCAACTATATCATGGGTTTGATGGTTGTTGATATTGGCTACAAAACCGACACCGCAGGCATCGTGTTCGTTGCGCGGATCATATAAACCCTGTTTGACAGGTGTCCGGTTCACAGTTGTATGCGAATTACTCATTTTTCGTAACCTCACTGGCAGGGTTGATGCAGTCTGAGCAAGCCGGCAGGAAAAAATCGCGGCGGTCTGCATGAACTTCACGCAGAAAATCAATGTCTGACAGAGCATTCCCCAAAAATCGCGCTCCCCCGGAGCAAAAGGAGGCGCAGACTAGCGAAAGTGGAGAGAATTCTCCAGTCTCATAGACAGTTTCGTTGCCGGAAATGGGGTCAGCGGCTTAATTGTTTGGCCATCAAGCGCAAGCCAATGCTTCTTGGTGTTATTTTTTGCATGGCATACAGCAGTTTATGGCGCCAGCCGGGAATGCAGTAGCCGCCGCCTTTTTCCAGTGTATACAGGCAGGCCCGGATGATCATCGGGATAGAGGTTCGGAAGAAACTGCCCGGCCCAGCGGGCATGCCGGAGACTTCCCGGAATCCTGTCGGCGATGGGCCGGGTGCCAGGGTCACGATCCGGATGCGTCCGTCCAACTCGGTTCTGAGTGCTTCACTCCAGTAAGTTAGTCCGGCCTTGGCTGCTGCATAGGTGCTCATATAGGGCAGGGGATATTCGCCTGCCAGAGACGACACATTGATAATGAAACCATGATGTTTCAACAGGCCGGGCAGCAGTGCATGTGTTAAAGCAATCGGTGCTTTAAAGTCGGTTTTGATAACATCAATCTGAGGCACGATGCCGGTTCGTTCGAATGTTCCCCAGATGCCGAAACCGGCATTATTCACCAACCCTGCCAGATGCTCGTGTTCGACTGCTGCAATCAGGTCAGATATACCATGTCTGGCGTTTAAATCTGCCAGTACCATGGAATGCCTGTCTGGATATTTTAGCGCCCCCATGGTCATTTGCAGTCGCGGTTTATCGCGTCCGTGCAGGATCAGCCGGTAGCCAAGTGGCTCCAGTTGCTTGGCAAACTCCAGCCCGAAGCCGCCGGATGCGCCGGTAATCAAAATACTTTGTCTGCTTTCGGGTGTTTCAGGCATGGCTAACAGGAATCATGTTCATTGTTCTGTGCTCAAAGCTGGCAATGTCGTTGACGCCAAAGGAGCGAAGCACGGCAAGGCACTGATCCATACCATGGCCTACTTCAACAGGTGAATGGGCATCCGATCCGAAAGCAAACGGAATACCGAGCTTTGCAGCTCTGCCGACAATGCGATTGTGCGGATAAATTTCAGAGACCGGCTTGCGCAGGCCCGCCGAGCTAATTTCCAGAGCTGCCCCTGATTTCAGCACAGCCTGCAGCATGGCTTCTTCCACCTGATGAACAGCAATATTATCAGGACTGGCGCGGTGACCAAATTTCTTGATCAGATCAGGGTGCCCAATAATATCGAACATCCCGGTTGCAGCAGATTGTGCAACCAGTTCAAAATAGGCGATATAGGCATCGTCGATTTTCCATGTATCCCAGATTTGAATGCAGTCCAGATTATCAAAGCCCCAATCGCCGATATAATGCACCGAACCGATAACATAATCCCAGTTGTACGATGCGATCATCTCTTCGACATAGGGTTCTGTGCCGGGGTGGAAATCAGCTTCCAGTCCGATGCGAATGCTCAGACGATCCGAAAACAGATCGCGTGCCTGTTCGACTTCATCCAGATAATGGGCCAGTTCAGAACGATCCATGCGCCATGCTTTATCAAATCCGCCGGGCATGGGCGAGTGATCGGACATGCCGATCTCGGTGAGTCCAGCTGCAATGGCTGCCTTGGCATATTCCATTACTGTACCGGTGGCATGATTACAGCGCGGTGTATGCATATGATAATCGGGAACAGGTTTGAAATGCATGGAGCGATTCTAGTGTAGAGAGCTGTTGCTGTAACGCATGAAAATGGTCATGTTGAAAATCGTTTGACAGCGCTGCCGAAATTGTGACACTTCGCGCCTCTTCAAACGCGCCTATAGCTCAGTTGGTAGAGTAGCGGACTTTTAATCCGTGGGCCCCAGGTTCGAGTCCTGGTGGGCGCACCATATAAAAGGGTCAGACTTCACGGTCTGGCCCTTTTTTTTATCCATCGATTCTTGTTAGCCAGGCTCAGGCGGGCCAAGTGCTATAATGTTTCTTTTCATAAATTCGGTTGGACTCAATACTAAACAACTGGCGGTTGGTATTTTGATGGACAGTTGGAACTCAATCATGGGCTGCTTTTGATGTTAGTGTCAGGTATAAATTTGCTTATCATATACAATAGATTAAAATCACAAATTTAATATCTACACTGCTTCCGTCAGCACTTTAAGTTAGTGGCGGCTGGTAAATGTATTTTTGCAAGAAGGGTATCTATGGCAACCGACAATAATAATTTTGAAGCAGCACTATTTAAAACTGCGGATAAACTTAGAAAGAACATTGATGCAGCAGAGTACAAGAATGTGGTGCTTGGACTTATCTTCCTCAAATATATTTCTGATTCTTTTCAAGAGCTGTATGAACGATTAGAGCAGGATGAATATTCTGACCCAGAAGACAGGGATGAGTATATTGCTGAGAATATCTTCTTTGTTCCTGAAATAGCACGTTGGAAAGGTCTTCAAGCTAAAGCGAAGCTGA
>JAUZQI010000135.1 GCA_030951095.1 Mariprofundus sp.
AAACTCAGCATCATTGATTAAAGCCCATGCGATATAATTCACTGCGGATTCAGCATAATAATAAGCTTCCGTAGAGTTTTGAGCTCCAGAACTGGTCTGGGTAGCCGAGCGATTGGTATAAAACATTGCCACCGACATCAAAGTCAACAGACTTAGCAGAATCAGGGAGGTTACCAGTACAAATCCCCGGTCATTCCCCCTGGTGTCTGTAGGTGTCGCCAAATGTCTCACAGTTAGTTCCTCGGCCACATGTTAAACGCTAAAGATGCCACTTGGTTTTGATGCTGCTCGTTATTGTATACTGACTGCAGAATTACACTGATTCCTCCGTTTATTGGGGATGCAATCATACCGTTAGCGGTATCGAGATCTCGAATCAACTCCTGAAAGTTTTTTGAGCCGGAAACACCCGGTGCCAGAGGTCTTAACCAGTAAATTCTATCCTTGCTGCTATGTTGGTAATGGAATATTCCGACGTTACCTTCCAGATTCTGGTAGGTCAGGGTTTTACTGGCAGCATCCCAATAAGGCAGAGAGGTAAACACAGTATCACTGGCCGGGTATCCGGTCGGAATAGCTACTCCCCGGCTTGTGAGGTTGGTCAAAATAGGCATCCCCACACTTGGCACGCTCACTGACTCGCGCAAGCCTGCCTGCATCAAATGGGTGGCCAAAAACAAATCTCCCATGCGCTCGACACGAGAAGATATAACGCTCGATGTCTGACTGGTGGAAATAAATACTGTAGCGATGCCAGCAATAATTATCAGCCCCATGGCCAAGCTGATAAGCATCTCGATCAACGTGAATCCACGTTCATATTGCAAGACAGGAAAAAACATCTTACGACTGTACAATGCAAACAATTTCATTATTGCACCTTCGATAAATTAGTCAGGTAGACCGTGTGCATTTTACCTTGATTCGTCCATGATACTGTGGCTACCTTGGTTTTTGGTGTAATAGTATAGCCTTGTTTGGTGAATTTCTTAAACGAAGAAAGATTGGCCGGTAACGGGCCAGTTGCCTGTTGCTGGTTCGTAATAATGGTGTAAGGGATACCCATGCCCGATGTAGGCGTGCATGTCACACTGACCGGATAAGCCGGCGCGGTTGTCGAAGTGGTCAAGCCACAATCAGCAGTCGCAATCAACGGTGCGTAGTCATTGGTGTCATGTTGCCAGTACTCCAGTATTTGCTCAGCAAGGGATACTGCAGTCGCTCGCTCTCGTGATACCTGGTCGCTGCTAACGATGGAAATGGTAAAACTGCCAATAGAAAGTACCGCTACCGAGATAATAACCAGCGCAACTAGAATTTCGATCAGTGTAAATCCTGACATCGGATTATTGCTGTTCATTGCAAATAAGCCCTGCCAATAAGATTGATTTTTATTTTGTTACTGTTATCGCCGGCCGATAATGTTACCGTAGTATTTCCTGCTGTTCCCCGGCTACTAAAAGAGATCGGGGTTACATCACTAGTGACAGAAAGATTATTTGAAAATTGGCTGAGATTGACCTGTTTATTTCTGCATGTGCCGCAGCTGCCTGCTGTATTTGCATCAAAGACATAGAACTTGGGAGAAAAACTGATACGCACACTACGATTTTCCGACACAGCCAGTACACGAGCCTGTTTTAAGTGTGCCAGCAGCGTTTGTGTTATATTGCGGACGGCCTGTCTCTCGCGCCAGTCGGCAAAAGCAGGTATCGCAATGGCAGTGATAACGCCCACAATGACCATGACGATCAATAATTCCAGCAGTGAAAATCCCTGCTGATTTCGTTGCCGGGGGACATTATGAAAAACTCCGGCTTGCCTGCCCTGATTGATTCCGCTTAGATTTGGCTTAATGCGCATCATTTCCTTCATCGCCAAAATTGTGATCTCCCTGAGCCTTCTGTCTGTGATGGGCATTACCATAGGTTATATATTGTTTTCCAGCAACCTGCCGGAATTAAGTGCGTTATCTGATTATCGACCGCCTCTGGTGTCGCGGGTTTATAATACCGAGGGTGAGTTGATTGCTGAGTATGCAGATGAGCACCGAATACTCACTCCATTTGAGCAAATTCCTGTGAAATTGAAAAATGCATTTCTGGCGGCTGAAGATCAGCAATTCTACGAACACCCGGGCATCAATCCGGCCCGCATTCTTTCGGCGGCACTGGCTAATCTGCGTGCCGGCCATACCGTGCAAGGTGGTTCGACCATTACCCAGCAGGTAGCCAAGAATTTTCTGCTCTCATCCGAGCGTTCGTACACCCGAAAAATCCGTGAAGCGATTCTGGCTTATCGCATTGAACAGGCATTTACCAAGGATGATATCCTTTATCTTTATCTGAACCAGATTTATCTAGGCAGGGGAGCGTACGGCGTAGCTTCGGCAGCATGGCGTTATTTTCATAAAACGCTGGATGATCTGTCACTGGCTGAATGCGCGACGTTAGCGGGCCTACCCAAAGCACCCGGAAAATATGCACCGCATCTCAAACCGGCCAAGGCCAAGCAACGACGCAATACTGTATTGCGTCTAATGAATGAAAGCGGCATGGCTGATGCAAAAGAAGTTGCCATGGCCATGCAAGAACCGCTACGCGTTGCGCCGCTGGAGCAGGCTAAACTTACCAACGCGTATGCCGATCAGGTGTACCGGGAACTGTCGGCGCGTTTTGGGGCCAAAACTTTGCGCCGGCAGGGGCTAACAATCGTTGTTCCCTACGACGAGCAGGCTGAACTGGCAGCTATTCGCGCTGTTCGCAGAGGCGTACTGGAAGTTGAACAACGGCAATATTATCGTTATCCAACCCACCATCCACGCAGCGAGTGGCCTGAATTGCTGGCAACATGGAAGGCACAGCCAGCAATCACCGGCACAGACACCCTGATTTCCGCCCTGGTTGAGGAAGTCCACAAAAATGGCGATTTGACTATTAACGATGGCCATCAAACATGGCATTTAAGCAAGCCGAAATGGCAATGGAAGCCACTCCGGATATATAAAAAAGAAGGTGCCAGTGAAGTGGAGCTGGCTGCGATGAAACAGCGTCCGCGCAGATGGATTGCAGGTGATGAAATTCGCCTGCAGGGCTTGCCTGAATCCGGCGTCAGGCTGGCACAGAACCCATCCATCGAGTCTGCTTTGTATGCCATTGATCTGGAGCGCGGTACGGTATTGGCTCGGGTCGGTGGTTTTGATTATCAGGTGGCCGGATTTGATCGGGTGCGCCAGGCCTTGCGTCAGCCCGGCAGTGCCTTCAAGCCTTTTTTGTATACGAGCGCGCTGGCATCCGGCTCGACGCCAGCTACCATTGTCATGGATACCCCCGTTATTTTTGACAGCAAGCAGAATGATAATTTCTGGAGACCGGAAAATTATAAAAACGAATTTGCCGGCCCGGTAACACTGCGCAATGCTTTGGAGCACTCACGCAATCTGGCATCGATCAAGGTGTTGCAAAATGTTGGCATCAACCGGTTTTTAAATGATTTGGAAAATTATCCTTTTGGGCATAAATTTCCTGCTCAGTTGGCGCTGGCACTGGGAGCAACCGAAGTCACTCCGGAAACACTTACAGAATCCTATGCCGTGCTGGCTGATCAGGGACTCAGATGGAAGCCGATTGCCGTACAACAGGTGCAGGACCGCACTGGCAGGACGCTGCATCGGGCGGTGGCCGGCAAGCGTTGTCAGGTCTGCCATGTTGATCCGGTGATGAGCGTTAATGAATTCATGCGCCCCGCAGAGCAAATTGTCGATCCGGTCGATGCTTTTCTGATCACCAATATAATGGAGGGCGTCATCGAACATGGTACCGGCCGGGGCGCTCTTCCGCTGGGGCGACCTGCTGCAGGTAAAACAGGCACCACCAATAAACAGGTCGATGCATGGTTTATGGGCTATACGCCTCAGGTATTAACAGGCGTGTGGACAGGTCGCGATACGCCCACCCCGATGGGTCGGCGTGAAACCGGTGCCAGAGCGGCGCTACCTACCTGGCTGGAGGCGATGAAAGCTTTCCACAAGGACAGGCCACTTAAAGATTTCGAGCCACCGGAAGGTATAGAGTGGGTGGCGATTGATTCCAAAACCGGGCTGCTTCCGGGTGAGGATAGTACAGACATTCTTCTCGAAGCGTTTCGTGCCGAAACAGCGCCAACGGAAGAATCGACAGACAAATCAGCTGGACACGAAAGTCAGGATTCAGGCTTTTTCGGTTTGGGGATGTAGGCCTCTGTTTATTCAGTGAAGGGTGAGGGTCGTCGTTATTTCCTACGCCTTACGAGCCACTTGCAAAAGCCTGAGTGGCTGAGTTGCAATCCCACGTCGAGTGAATTTTTGGAATGGAATGAGGAGCATGGTGGTGCCATTCTCCGAAATTCCAGTTCGACAATGCGCCGGAGTGGGGAAGTAAATCGCCGTTCACGACTTTTGCAAGTGGCTCTT
Organism: Mariprofundus sp.; assembly: GCA_030951095.1. GTDB lineage: Bacteria > Pseudomonadota > Zetaproteobacteria > Mariprofundales > Mariprofundaceae > Mariprofundus. The sequence continues at coordinate 4,451 of JAUZQI010000135.1, forward strand.
ACTTCTCACAATTCAGAGCATTGACCTTGGCCGCCATAATGAAATCGTTTTCATGCAGCCCTCCGATTTTGTGTGTGTAAAAGGTGATGGTGCAAAATCCCCAACCATAGCAAATGTCAGGATGATGATTTTCCAGCTCGGAAATTTCCCCCACACTTACAGCAAAAGCCTGAGCCTGTACAAAATTCTTGAATGTAAATGAACGGCGAAGTTTGGTGGCATTGTCATCAAGTTGCCATCCTGCAATAGCTGGTAAAATGGCTTGGGCATCTGCTGCACTCATTGGCGCAATACCACCCTGACAAGGTACACATGGTTTGTTCTCTAAAGTATTGGATTCCGACAAATCACACCTCCATAGTTTTATTATTGTCGTTTCTGGCACGCTGAAAGTACTTTACCATGGAGCCACTTGCAAAAGTTTGAATAGATGAGTTGCAATCCCACTACGCGTGCATTTTCGGGTTGGAAAGGGGCATGGTGGTTCCATTCGCCAAAATTTCAGGTCGGAAATGCGCCGGAGTGGGGAAGAAAATCGCTGTTTACGACTTTTGCAAGTGGCTCCATGCTCAGCTGTTCTCCGCTTCCGGCGGAGGTATCTGATCGATCACCAGCTTGTATTCAATGGCATCATTCAGGGCTCGATAGGTTGCTTCCAGCACATCGGTTGAGACACCAACTGTATTCCATTTCCGTAACCCGTCCGATGATTCAATTAGCACGCGCACAGCCGCTTCGGTTGCCTCTCGGGTAGTCAGCACGCGCACTTTGAAGTCGGTAAGGAACATGGTTTCAAGTCCAGGGTAAGCATCCACTAGCGCGGCTCTGAGTGCTTTATCCATAGCATTGACCGGGCCATTACCGAGGGCTGCGGCATGTTTTAATTTACCGCCGACGCGCACCTGAACGGTTGCTTCGGATTCGGGCGACTCTTCATGGCCGCGTTTTTCATCAAACACACGGAAACGCACCAGTTCAAAATGGCGTTTGAATCGTTGCATCGAACGACGCAGTAATAGTTGAAATGATGCGTCAGCACCCTCGAAAGCATAACCATTGGCTTCCAGTTCCTTGATGTGCCGCAGGGCATTGGCCAACATTGGGTCGTGGGGATCAATGTCCGCATTCGGCTCCAGTTGCTGTAATTTACTCAGGATGTTGCTGCGGCCAGCCTGATCGGAGACCAGAATGCGTTGGCCATTGCCAACCAGCGCAGGATCAATGTGTTCGTAGAGGTTGCTCTGCTTGCGAATGGCAGAGACATGGATGCCGCCTTTATGGGCGAAGGCATTCTGGCCGACGAATGGCTGATGCTGCCATGGCAGCCGGTTGGCCATCTCGTTAACGAATTGTGACAATGACGAAAGCCGGGTCAGTTGCCGTTCGGAGATGCCGCAATCCACATCTGCTTTCAGTTGTAAAATCGGGATGATGGAAATCAGGTTGGCATTACCACAACGCTCACCCACGCCATTGATGGTTCCCTGCACCTGCTGCACACCGGCACGTACAGCCGCCACTGAATTGGCCACGCTCATTTCGCAATCGTTATGAGCATGGATGCCGAGAGTTTGTCCCGGCAGATGTTGTTTTACCTGTGTAACCACATCAAAAATGGGAAACGGGATAGAACCGCCGTTGGTATCGCATAAAACAAGCGTATCTGCACCGCCCTTGGCAGCCGCCTCCAATACTTGTAGTGCATAGGTTTCATTGGCATCAAAACCATCAAAGAAGTGCTCGGCGTCAAAAAATACGGTATCAAAATGTTGTTTCAAATAAGACACTGACTCGCGCACCAGAGCCAGGTTCTCGTCCAGTGTAATGCTTAGTGCCGTGGTGACATGCACATCCCAGCTTTTGCCGAAAATACAGACGGCGTCCGCACCGCTTTCGATCAAGCGGTTCAGGCCACGATCTTTGCTTACAGCATGGCCTGGACGGGCAGTGGAGCCGAAAGCCACCAGTTTGCTTCGGCCCCAGTTGCGATCACGCATTTGTTCAAAAAAGAGATCATCTTTGGGGCTGGCACCGGGCCAGCCGCCCTCAATCCAGTCGATGCCAAAATCTGCCAGTCGTTCGGCAATGCGTATTTTATCTTTAACAGAAAAACTGATACCGGCGGTTTGTGCGCCATCGCGCAGGGTTGTATCGAACAGTTCCACACGTTCAGGGGGATGGGGAGGGAAGGACGGGCTGAGCATGGTTGGATGTGTCATAGATGAATCGGCATTTTACGCAAGGTGAATAAAAATGACACTGGTTTCCTTATTCGCTGTCCTTACTATCCACTTTGTGCTGAAATCCGAAGTTATGGAGCTACGCCGAAATGGGGAGGCAGATTGCCGCTCACGACTTTTGCAAGTGGCTCTATGGCTTAGCGGTTCAGGGAGCAGACAGATGCGTGCTATTGTGATGACAGAGCCGGGTTCTCCGGATGTATTAACGGCGCTTGATGTGGATAAACCGAGCTGTGCTGGTAACGAGGTACTGATTCGAATTATGGCAGCAGGCGTGAATCCGATAGATACCAAATTGCGTGCCAATGGTCTCTATTTTCCGGATGGCTTGCCTGCCATTCTCGGTTGCGATGGCAGTGGTGTGGTTGAACAGGCGGGGGCGGATGTGACCCGTTTCCAACCGGGCGATGCTGTGTATTACTGTTATGGCGGTCTGGGCCAGAAAGCGGGTAACTACGCCGAATATGTCGCTGTGCCGGAATCTTTTATTGCAGCCAAGCCGGATTGTATTGATTTTATTGATGCAGCCGCTGCGCCACTTGTTTTGATTACGGCATGGGAAGCGCTGTTTGATCGGGCACGTATACAGGGAGGCCAGAAGGTATTCATTCATGCCGGTGCCGGCGGAGTTGGTCATGTTGCCATTCAACTGGCCAAACGGGCCGGCTGCGAAGTTGCCACATCAGTCAGTTCGGATGAAAAAGCCGAAGTGGTGACGACGCTGGGAGCAGATCTGGCCATCAACTATCGTCAACAGGATGTTACGGAAACATTGCTGAAATGGACTGATGGCATGGGTGTGGATGTGTCTTTTGATACTGTCGGTGGCGATGCCTTCCATCAACTGGTAGGCGCAACGCGCGTGTACGGCGATATCGTTACAATTTTGCAAGTGCCTGAAAATACCGACTGGAAAACCATTCGCTTGCGCAATATCCGAGTGTCTCAGGAACTGATGCTGACGCCAATGGTGATGGGGATTACAGAAGCCGCAGAACATCACGTCGATATTCTTGATCAATGCGCCCAGTTTTTTGATCAACAGCAATTGTCGATTTTTGTTTCCGATATTCTGCCGCTGGAACAGGCTGCAGAAGCACACCGGAGAATTGAAGCAGGGGGCATGTGCGGAAAGCTGGTGCTCGACGTGGCACAATCAGGGGGAGACAACGATGCACGAACCGATGCATGAAGATACGGGACAGGATCAACAGAAAATCGTGGCTGCGAAAAAAATCGCCACATTGGTCTATGCGCTGCAGGCAGTCTCGTTTCTGCTGACGGTGACATTTATTGCCGCCATTATTATCAATTATGTGAAAAAAGACGATGTGGCAGACACATGGGTAGCATCACATTTTCGCTGGCAGATCCGCACATTCTGGTTCGCCCTGCTGTGGGCCGGTTTTGGCGCTGTCCT
>JAUZQI010000136.1 GCA_030951095.1 Mariprofundus sp.
CCGGAAGATCAGCGCTTCGCTGGATGCGGTGGCCATTGGGAGGATTCTGGTGGCTGCTGCCTGCAGCCTCATGAATGCCGAATCCGGGGCTTCCGGCACGGTTGAAGACGGGCACATGATCTTCAGGGAATATCGCCAAAATGATCAATGGGCACCCATCGACTATACCTTTGAGCCAGGCTTCGGCGTGCCGGGCCATGTTATGCAGACGCTGAAGCCCTATGTGACCAACGATGCCGAACACGATGCCCATGTTGTTCCGGAAATCCGGCAGGCACTGGGCTTTCATCAACTCATTGATGTACCCATCCTCAACCGGGCCGGAGAGTTGCTCGGCTGTTTCGAGATTCATAATCGCGTTAACGGACGCCCATTTGGTGACGCCGATGTCACATTGCTGGAGAGCCTGGCGGCCAGTGCAGCTGTGGCGCTGGAGAATGCGCATCTGCTTGCAGAGCAGGAGCAAGGCCTGGTGGCGGAGGAGGAGAATCGTCAGGCCATGCTTTATATGCTGGAGGATGTGAATGAATCCAAGAGCCATATTGAGCGCATCAAGCAGGAATGGGTGTCCACTTTCGATGCGGTGACGCAGCCGATTTTTCTGCACGACAGGCAGGGCCGGATTACGCGCGCCAACCGTGCTTATGCCGAAAAGGCGGGCATGGCGGTGGAGGAGGTCATCGGTAAGCCCTACTGGCAGCTGTTTCCGAAATCCGATGCGCGGCTCCATTCCTGTGAAGAGGCAGAGATTGCCGGCAAGGCCGATGAGGAACTGAGTACGGAGGATGGCACGGTTTACCTCGTACACAGCTATACCATGGGCGAAAATATGGAAACCTCCATTCACTGGATGCAGGATATCAGCGAGCGCAAAACTTATGAAAAGCAGTTAGGCAAGAGTCTGGAAGGAACGGTTTATGCCATTGCTGCGGCTGTGGGAGCACGCGACCCATACACGGCGGGCCACCAGCTCCGCGTGGCCGATCTGGCCTGCGCTATCGGACAGGAACTGGGGCTGGATGAGGAGAAAATCAGGGGCATCCACATGGGTGGTGCCATCCATGATATCGGCAAGATTCATCTGCCGGCTGAAATACTGAGCAAGCCATCAAGGCTGACCGATATCGAATATCGCCTGATCCAGGAGCATCCACAGGTGGGCTACGACATCCTCAAGGATATCGAATTCCCCTGGCCGGTGGCCGATATCGCCCATCAGCATCATGAACGACTGGATGGCAGCGGCTATCCGCAGGGTCTGAAAGGTGATGAAATATGTCTGGAGGCAAGGATTGTGGCTGTGGCTGATGTGGTCGAGGCCATGTCCAGCCATCGTCCGTACAGGGCCGGGCTGGGCATTGAGGCTGCGCTGGCCGAGATTAAACGCGGCCGCAGTAGCATCTACGATGCGGCAGTGGTCGATGCATGCCAGAGGCTATTCGCTGAAAACAAATTCAGCTTTGCATGAAAAGGGGCATCAACAAGGTATATTGCCACGACTAGGCTTATAATCTGCCGAGATGGATGATGAATCGTCGTGAATCCAGGCAGTACAATGCAACGATGGAAGCAGGCATCAATATTGAGAAGCCATTGCCAGTTTATGATGGTAACTGCTATGGCAATGTGCCTCTATTCCTTGATGCTGCAAGCCGTCAGAGTAGACTATCGCCGATAGGGAGAAGGTTCGAATGGCCGTGCCAGCATGATCAATAACTCTGCCTCATCACTTGTGCTGAGAGTTTTTCTCAAGATATTTGTGCCTGTGGTTCTGTTCATGGCAGGCATCTCTCTGGCTTACTACCTTTCGGAAGCGCGGGAAAATATTCAGGCGTTGAAGCAGCAGGATAAGCTCCACATCGAATTGCAAACCGTTGCGTTCAGGCATGAATTCCAGTCGATCATCTCTGACCTTATGGTTCTGTCCGCGCACCAACAGTTGCGCCTGATTGTCGATGGCTTCGAGTCGGTTGACTACGCAGCGCTTGCCAACGAATTTCTGGCCTTTTGCAAAAACAAGAAAATGTATGATCAGGTACGATATCTGGATGCAACGGGCATGGAAATTGTCCGGGTCAATTTCAGCCGGGGTCATGCGGCGATTGTGCCGGCAGCGCAACTGCAGGCGAAGGGCGAGCGTTATTATTTCAGGGATACCTTCCGCCTTGATCGGGGACAGATATTTGTCTCCCCCTTTGACCTCAATGTCGAGGGCGGTGCGATAGAACGACCACTCAAGCCGACCATCCGTTTCGGCATACCCATCTTCAATAGCAGGGGTGAGAAGCGGGGTATTATCGTGTTGAATTATTTTGGCAAACAGCTCATTGAGCATCTGGAGCAGTTCACTCGCCTCTCACTTGCTCCCAGCTTTGATATGCTGCTCAACAGCGATGGGTATTTCCTCAATGGCATGCGCAGGGATGATGAGTGGGGGTTCATGTTCCCCGAAAGAAAAGACAAGACCTTTGCTCAACTGTTCCCCACGCAACGGGATAACATCATGCACAGCTCATCGGGACAGTTCCGCGACCATCAGGGGCTGTTTACATTCACCTCGGTTTTCCCGCTTTCCGAGGGGCTGAAGTCCAGTTCCGGCTCGTCCGAGATATTGGGTTCCAGCCTCAAGAAACTGGATGCAAATCAATACAGCTGGAAAATTGTCTCCTTCACTCCGCATGACTCTATTCTGGGGATGACGCGCGAATTGCGTGTCGGGCTATTATTTATGAATGCTAGCTTCGTACTTCTGATTGGAGTGGGTGCCTGGTATCTGGCCAGAGCAATGGTAAGGCGACAGGTTGTAGAAGATAAAATTGAACATATGGCACACTTTGACCTGCTTACAGAGTTGCCAAACCGCCCGCTTCTCTACGACAGGCTGGGCATGGCTCTGGCCAATGCACACCGGGGGAAAAATATCCTTGCCGTCTTTTTCCTCGATTTGGATGGCTTCAAAGGCGTTAACGATAGCCATGGTCACGAGGCGGGAGATCAGATCCTCATAGAGGTAGCACGTCGGCTTGAGCAGTGCGTCCGGGAAACGGATAGCGTCGCCAGAATAGGTGGTGATGAGTTTGTGCTGGTGCTGACATCCATAACAGAACCAGAGGCTGCGGAAATGATTGCCAAAAAGGTTTTAGCCAGGTTGGCGAAACCCATAATCTTCAATAACGAATCGGTAACCATTGGCGCAAGCATTGGCATAGCGTTCTACCCGAAAGACGCCAGCACACAGGATGCTCTTTTGAGCAAGGCCGATGCCGCCATGTATTCCGCCAAGGAAAATGGAAAAAACCACTATCGCTTCTGCTCTTGATGATGGGATCTGTGCTAATGCCTTATCGACACCCAGCCTAAGCTTGCAGCGTTTCCTTGGGAGGCTCTGCTTAGAGCCATCCAAATCAATCTAAAGCTTCGTTCCGGTGGCTGAAAAATGAATAATCTCCTCATCGGTTTTTCTCCGGAAACATTCCAGCTCATTGTGTTGCAGTCCGAGAAAAACCGGCCGGGCATTGCGCCTGTGAATGTTTATCTTTGCGTTGAATACTTCGTGTTTTTGCCCATGCTTATCGCGCAAACAAAATTTTGAAATACCATACGAACCGTCCTGATTGCACGGGCCGGTCAGGTAACACCGGATCGATTCCACTTCATCTCCGGCCAATTCAACACCATGCAGGTTTTCGATGGTTGACTGGGCCCTCTTAATAAAGTCCAGCGAGTCCATGTATTCAGTTTCTTTGCTCTGAACATTAATCATCGGTGCCATGAACTGACCGAAAAGCACCTGGCCATCCAGTGCCTGATCAATCATCCGGGCCAGTACAATAGTTACATCACCGACAATGTAGCTAAAGGCGGTCGGCGACAGGCCTTCAGCCTGATAGAATTCGTAGTGAGAACCCACATGGAAGCAGGCACGCAGATAGGGCACAGCGCGGCCACTGGATTTGCTGCGGGCTATGGCATTATCAGCCAGTACCAGATGCAGAAAATGATAGAGATTCAGGTTTCCCTGAATACTTGAATCGCGGTTCCAAATATAAAATCCGTCGCCAGTTGTGGTACGGGCAAACTTGATATCAATATCATTGCTCAATAGCTTTGAATAGGCAGAATTAACGGAGTAGGCAAGGGAATTAAGCTGTGTGACCTGCTCGAAAGGGGATAGCATCGAAAAACCGACAGAGTCGAGCAGGGCAACAGCCCGATCCTCGACCAGAGAAATACTATAGCGTTTGATCAGGGCATCGATAGTCGGCAATTCCAGTTCTTTGCCCGGAATAAATGGCAGCTTGATTCTCACCGGCGTGGTATCAAACAAAGTTGATATTTCCTGAATGCGTTCCTGAGAAACCAGTTTGGAGCCGGTCAGGATCAGTTCCATGCCCCGTTCGTCCAGACGATGGCCTTCCATCGCATCTTCCATATGATGTGAAGTTACAACCTCAGCGATGAGGTAGTGTGGAACCACGACCAGTTCAATGCCTGTTTTATCAGGAGTCCAGGCCAAGATGATATCGCGGCCCAGGTGCCACAAATCGTAAAGCTTATCATCGAGCATGCCACTATTGATGCGAACCACATGTTCCGGAAGTTTGATCTTAGGGGCTTCAGTATCGACGCGGCATTGATCTAACCATGACCGTCGTTTGAAGGTACTTTCTTTCACTGTCAGCCCCCAATATCCCGCTCAATGTACTAAATACAAGCTTTATACCTAGATCCTGCAAGTGTTTGCACATACATAGCGCAACTTCTTGATTCACCTGAACTATTGAAAAACCACTCATCACCAATGAGGTGACTACGTGTTTTTTCAATACGCCATGTAAACCAACACCTTACACTCTGCAC
>JAUZQI010000137.1 GCA_030951095.1 Mariprofundus sp.
ATGGTAGTCCGCACCGGCTTGTACCGAAGCGTCAGAACCTGAAGTTTCGTGATGCCGAAGGCTGTCCGAGCAGCATCTGGGATGAACTGGCATTCCTCGATGGCCCGATTCTGCGCTAAAAAATCTTTTTTTATCACAAAAGATATTCATCTCCACATACTCCGCCGTGAAATATTGTTGGTTGACTGTTATATGAAATTGCAGCAAAAGGTGTATTTACAATGAGTGCACTTCAACAATTATTCAGCCGCAAGATGTTGATCTGTGTCTTTACCGGATTTGCATCCGGATTACCGCTGTATTTGTTGCTCAATCTGGTGCCGGCATGGCTCAGAAGTGAGCATGTGGATTTAACTACGATTGGTCTGTTTGCTCTGATTCAGTTCCCTTACACCTGGAAATTCATGTGGGCACCATTGCTGGATCGTTATGCGATGCCGTGGTTGGGGCGCAGGCGTGGCTGGATGTTGGTTTCGCAAGCTGGTCTGTTGGCGGTGATCGCCTCAATTGGTGCGTTCTCACCGCAGACTGAACTAAACATGATCGTGCTGTTTGCTACTGTATTAGCGCTGTTGTCCGCTACTCAGGATATTGCACTGGATGCCTATCGCCGGGAACTATTGTCCGATTTCGAACTGGGTTTGGGAAATTCCGTGCATGTGAACGCATATCGGGTGGCGGGTCTGGTGCCGGGTTCGTTGGCGTTGATTCTGGCCGATCATCTGGCATGGAGTACGGTGTTTATCATTACGGCACTATTTATGCTACCAGGCATGGTGATGACCTTGCTAGTGTCCGAGCCGCATCGGGCAGCACCGCCCAAAACGCTCAAAGAGGCCGTTGTTGAACCGTTTCATGAATTTATTGGCAGGGAAGGCGTGCAGGGCGCTTTGATAGTTCTGGCCTTTATCTTTCTCTACAAACTGGGCGACAGTATGTGTACGGCGCTGGCAACACCGTTTTATCTCGATATGGGCTATTCCAAAACCCAAATCGGTCTAATTGCCAAAAATGCAGGCTTGTGGCCGGCGGTGATCGGTGGATTACTCGGCGGTCTGTGGATGGTGAAAATCGGCATCAATCGCGCTTTATGGTTGTTTGGGTTTGTGCAACTGGGGTCAATTTTCGGTTTTGCATGGCTGGCTTCGCTGGGCTCGCAGGCGGTCATCGAAGGCGATGACCTGATACGTCTGGCTTTTGTGATTGGGCTGGAAGCGTTTGGTGTCGGCGTTGGCACGGCTGCTTTTGTGGCTTACATTGCTCGCTCCACGCATCCTGCCTATACCGCCACCCAGTTTGCCCTGTTTACCAGTCTGGCCGCAGTACCGCGCACGTTTGTGAATGCCGGTGTCGGCTGGCTGGTAGAGTCTTTTGGATGGACTGACTTTTTTCTACTCTGTGCTGCACTGGCAGTGCCGGGCATGTTATTGTTGTTTAAAGTGGCACCGTGGTATGGGGTGGATGGGGTGCCGGGAAGTGATAGAAGAGGTTGATGTTGGATAATAGTATGGGCAAGAGGAAGGGATGGATGCAATGAACCGGACGATGAAGGGTGTTCTTGTAATTTGCGGGCTACTGCTGATGGCCTGTCCATCCAAACATATCGAAACACCTAAAGCTGGAAAACCATCTTATGTGAAAAGTCAGTGGCATGCAGTGGCTGGCTGGCAGTCGGTAGAACTTGGCCCATCGCTACAGGCGTTGCGGAAAGAGTGCGGATCGCTGCAGAAAAAAAAGCAGTGGCAACCAATTTGTGCTGAGGCGGGGCTGCTTGATATCGATAATAACAGAGGGCTACATCGTTTTTTTGAGCGCCATTTTATACCCTGGCAGTTGTACAACGGTAATGGTAGTGACCAGGGGCTGATTACCGGTTATTACGAACCCCTGCTTTATGGCAGTCGCGAGAAAACAGGGCGTTATCGGTTCCCGGTTTACGGTGAGCCGGATGATCTGCTGGTGGTTGATTTGAGCAAACTCTATCCCCAACTCAAAGGCATGCGTTTGCGTGGACGTATCGAAGGCAAACGCATTGTACCCTATTATGATCGTGCCGGCATCGACGGTAAACATGCGCCGGCAGGCAAGGAGATTCTCTGGGTAGATGACGAAATCAGCCTGTTTTTTCTGCAGGTACAGGGGTCGGGGCGCATTGAGCTGCCCGATGGTGCTATCGTTAAACTCGGCTACGCCAATCAGAATGGACATCCTTATGCTTCAATCGGTAAAAAACTGGTTGAGATGGGTGAATTGACACTGGATCAGGCCTCATTACAGAGCATACGGCGGTGGGGAATTGATCATCCTGACCGTCTGAAAGAATTGCTGTATACCAACCCAAGTTATGTTTTTTTCCGTGAAAGGCCGGATTCACAAACCTCGGCTGTAGGTGCAATGGGTATTCCGCTGACGCCCGGTTACAGCATGGCCGTTGACAGGCGCACTATTCCGCTCGGTATGCCTGTTTTTCTGGCTACGACCTGGCCGAATACGGACAAGCCACTCAATCGCCTGATGTTGG
>JAUZQI010000138.1 GCA_030951095.1 Mariprofundus sp.
GAATAGCAATGTCTGTGAGTCTATATGTGCAGAGCTATTTTAAATGTGTTTGCGGCTTTACAGGGTTCTCTTACCGGGCTGTTTCCGCATACAGTGCTTCCAGAATCGGGCGGCCACCGGCATCGAGTACTTCATCAGCCAGCGCGGTACCCATGGGTTCGGCATCGGCCCGACTGCCTGTGGTTTCACGTACAATCAACACTGAACCATCAACAGCCCCGACCAGCCCTTTGAGATGCAGGGTATCGCCATCGAGTGTGGCAAAGGCGGCAATCGGAACCTGACAGCCGCCTTCCAGCCGCGCCAGAAATGCGCGTTCGGCGCGGGTGCGATCCACCGTGTCGGCATCGTTGAGCTGATTGACCAGTGCGTTGATCACATCATCGGCATCGCGCGTCTGCACGCCGAGAGTGCCCTGTGCCACGGCCGGCAACAGGGTTTCCGTATCAATAAAATCATGCATCTGATCGGCCATGCCCATGCGACGCACTCCGGCGGCGGCAAGAATGACGGCATCGACTTCATCGCCCAGCTTGGATAAACGAGTTTGGATATTGCCGCGAATGGGCGTGAACTGAAAAGAGGGGAATTTGGCTTTAATCTGGGCTACTCGGCGCAGGCTGGATGTGCCGATGGTGGCCCCTTCCGGCAGTGATTCGAGCCCGCCGCCGGTAATGGTGGCGATGGCATCGCGCGGGTCTTCACGTTTGGGGTGCGCCCGGATGCTGGTACCTTGCGGTAATACTGTCGGAACGTCTTTCATCGAATGCACGGCAATATCGGCGCGACCATCCAGCAAGGCCTCATCAATCTCCTTGGTGAACAATCCCTTGCCGCCCACCTGGGCCAGCGGCACATCGAGAATTTTATCACCCTTGGTGACAATCTTGACTAGTTCGGTGGAGACAGACGGATCGAGCCGTTCCAGTTCGGCAGCAATATATTCAGCCTGCCATAAGGCCAGCGGGGAGCGACGGGTAGCAATACGGATATGAGTCACTTAAAACCTCCAGAAAGATAGCGAACGGTAACGGCGCAAGCCTGTTTAGGAAACTGTGGCTTTCAAAAGGAAATGCAGGCAGCTGTCGCCGTAGCGGCGGGATTGCCGGCAAATCCAGCCATCAGGCCAGCCCGGCTGAATTCGGGCGGACTCTTCTATCACCAGTTGGCCACAGTCGATGGCATGCTGAGTCAGCAAGTGTGGCAGCTGTTCGGCATAACCTTGCGCATAAGGCGGGTCGGCGAAAATCAGTTCAAAGTGTGCTCCGGCCAAAGCGGCCAGCCCTTTTTCCACACTGGCTGGATAAATCTTCCAGCTATCCGATACCTTCAGAATATCGCGGCTCTGTTTCAGTGCATGGACAGCATGGTGATCTTGCTCGATGGAGGTGGCTGATGCAGCACCACGGGACAGTGCCTCCAGCGCCATAATGCCGGAGCCAGCAAACAGATCCAGTACCAGAAACCCATCCACAGAACCGAGAATGTTGAACAGCGCCTGCCGTACTTTGGAGGGTGTTGGCCTCAAACCCGGCACATCCGGCACCTGAATGATGCGGCCGCGCATAGACCCGGCAGTGATTCGCATGTTTAGCTTTCGTCTGCGCGAGTCTGGATTATAATGCTGATGGTGGCCCGACCCGGACACGGCTCCACTGTTCGGGTTTGAGATATTTTGCAGCCTGTGCCTTAACTTGCGCAAGCGTCACAGCCTGCACACGCGTAGTCCAGTGGCTCAGATAATCCAGCGGCAGGTTGTACAGGCCGATCATTGAAATCAACCCGACCCGTTCGCGATTTGAATCCATGCGCTGGGCAAAACCGCCAATCAGGTTTTCCTTGCTGGCTATCATCTGTTTCTTGCCGATCTTTCCACTGGCCATCGCGGCAAGCACATCACGCACGACGATTTCTGCCTCTTTGGCCTGATCGGCGCGTGTTTGCAAGGTGATGACAAACGGACCTGATACCGCCAATGGTTGAAAATAGGAATAGACACCATACACCAGTCCACGTTGCTCACGCACCTCTTCCATCAAACGCGAACCGAAGCCACCCCCACCCAGCATGTGATTGAGCACAAACACAGGAAAAAAATCAGCATCATTACGAGCCGGGCCCAGTCGCAGCAATTGCACCAGCATCTGCGTGGTTGGCAATGCCACATCCCGTTGTTTGCCAGCTATAGCCTTTGCAGGACTGATGTCCATCAACCCTCTGGCCGCTTTACCTTTCCAGCCGGACAGCCGTGCATTCAACATCGGCAGCAGTTCAGCCATGGTGATATCGCCGCTGATTGCCAGCACAGCACCTGCCGGTTTGATTTGGGCACCATAGAGTGCCTTCAAATCGGCAAGACTGACGTGTGCCAGTGTTTCCATCTTGCCGCCCGGGCGATGACCGTAGGGGTGGCTCGCAAACAGCAGTCCGGCGGCAGCCTGTGCGGCTCGAACACCGGGCTCTTCACGAGATTTCTGTGCAGTTGCAATGGCATCCTGCTTGAGAATGGCGAAACGTTTTTTGTTCCAGCCCGGAAGGAGCAGCGATTCGGAAAATGCATCCAACCCCAGCTTCAATACATCTTTGAGGACGGTCAGGGACAGGCTGAAATCATCCCGACCGGTACCGGCACCCAGCTTGATGGCATCGGCATCCAACAGATCATTCCATGCTGTGTGTCCATGTTTAGCGGTATGATCACCCATCATATCGGCCAGCAGGCTGGCTGTACCGCCTTTGCCTGCTGCATCAAACCGACTGCCTGCAGGCAGGGTCAACTTCATGGATACCATCGGTACATTGTGCGCTTCCATCAGCAACACGTGTACTCCATTTTCCAACTGTGCCTGCTGGATTGGCGGTATAGCCTGTGCTTGCGTGATTGCAGCAAACATTAACACAGTAAAAGCAATCAGCGGGGAGAAAAAACGCATGTTCATGATTTTACCTCCGGGGTTAGAATTCCCGTGGTGGAGCGGTCCGGCCTAAGCCATCGGGCCACTGCCTTTTGAATATCTTCCGGCCTTACCTGTTGAATGATTTTCAGCCAGTTGTCACGATTGGCAGCACCAACACCCACCACTTCCATCTGTCCGATTTGCTTGGCGCGCAGATAGAGCGAATCCTGAGCAAACACATTGGCTGCCGTAATATTGCGCTTGGCCGCAGCCAGCTGCTTGGTATTGACCGGTTTGCGGGCCATATCATCCAGCAGGGCCCACAGGGCTTTTTCAAACGCTGCCGTGGTTTGTTTTGGACCCAGCATGCCATAGGCATACCACAGATCGAGCCCCATAGCGGATTTGTCGTAACCGGCACTGGCGGAAAATGCCAGTCGCTTCTCATCCACCAGTTCACGGCTCATGCGTGCTGAACGACCCCCGGCCAGAATATACGTAGCCAGTGCTAAAGAGGCGGCCTCAATATCGTTTTTGCCCGGCGTCCAGACCGGCACGGGAATGGTAACCGCCAGCATTGGCAATTGAGCCGGCAGTTTGACATTGATGCGTTTCGGCCCGAATGGTTCCGGCTCGGTTGGATTGAAGCGGGCTGTAACGGGACGAGCCTTCATGCGGCCAAACGTGGAAGCGGCACGTTTTTTCAAATGATCAAAATCAACATCGCCGACCACCACCACCACCACATTACCTGGCACATAGTGTAGTTTGTAAAAGGCTTTCACATCTTCGATGGACAGTGTTTTTAAATCCTGCATCCAGCCAATAACCGGATTACGGTAGGGATGCAGGCGCAATGATGCGGCTGACAGTTCCTCGAACATACGGCTGTTCGGATTATCCTCGGTGCGCATGCGGCGCTCCTCCATGATGACCCGGATTTCTTTCTGAAAATCCTCATCACGCAGAGCCAGATGGGCAAAGCGTTCAGCCTCCAGACCGATCACTTCATCGACACGATTGGCCGGCACCGTTTCAAAATAGGCGGTGTAATCGGTGCTGGTGAAGGCATTATCGTTGCCCCCCATGGCCGAAATACGTTTGCTGTATTCTCCGGGAGCGAGCTTTTTTGAGCCTTTGAACATCATATGCTCGAATACATGCGCCAGGCCTGTTTTGCCCGGGACTTCGTCGCGGCCACCTACTTTGAGCCATATCTGGACCATGGCGACGGGAGCAGAGTGATCCTCTTCCACTACCAGTTTGACGCCGTTCTTGAATGTTGCCTCCTGCAATTCGGCGGCACTGGCACCAGCTACAAAGAAACTGACAAACAGGGATAATATCAACGTTAATCGTAATGGCATGCGAACTCCGAATAGGAAATGTGATAGTCTGTTTCAAGAGGCGATATATTGAGCCAAAGCGGTTGCCGAAGCAATCGCTATCAGAACAATGGGGAAGCACTGATTAAAGCAGCATGAACGGAGGGCTCAAAATTGCCAATAGCGCCCGATCAGTGTATCAACGCAGAATGCCACTCCCCGACTATCGCACTGCACCGCTGGCTACCCAGGCACTCCCGCCCGGCATTGCTTATATCATTGGCAATGAGGCGGCCGAGCGATTCAGCTATTATGGCATGCGGGCCATCCTGATTGTCTTTATGACCAACTACCTGTTGCATGCCGATGGTACCACAGCCCTGATGAGCGAAGATGAGGCGAAGGGATGGTTTCACCTGTTCGTTTCGGCTGTTTATTTCACTCCGTTGCTGGGTGCCCTGATTGCAGACGGTGTGCTGGGAAAATACCGTACCATTATATTGCTGTCGCTGGTTTATTGTACGGGTCATCTGGCGCTGGCGCTGAATCACACAGTGCTGGGACTGGCCATCGGGCTGGGCTTGATTGCGCTGGGAGCCGGCGGCATCAAGCCCTGCGTATCATCACATGTGGGTGACCAGTTCGGCGCATCCAATGCGCATCTGCTGTCACGTGTGTTCGGCTGGTTCTATTTCGCCATCAATGTGGGGGCCTTTGTCTCTATGCTGGCCACACCATGGTTGCTCAGTGCTTACGGTGCATCGGTCGCTTTTGCCGTACCCGGGATACTGATGTTGATTGCCACCCTTATCTTTTGGGTCGGGCGACACCGGTTTGCCCATGTGCCACCTGGCGGCATGCATTTTATTCGGGATATATTCACTGGCGACGGCCTGAAAACCCTTGGGCGACTTGCTGTCATTTACATCTTTATTGCCATGTTCTGGGCGCTGTTCGATCAGACCGGTTCCAGCTGGGTATTGCAGGCGGCCCACATGGATCGCACTGTGTTCGCTTATGAAATTCTGCCATCCCAGATGCAAGCGGCCAATCCGTTGCTGGTAATGCTGCTGATTCCGTTGTTTTCCTATGTTATTTATCCGTTTCTGAACCGCTATTTTATACTCACTGAACTGCGCAAAATCAGCATCGGCATGTTTGTCACAGTGCTGGCCTTTGCTGTACCCTGCTGGATTCAAATACAGATTGATGCTGGAAATACACCCCATATTGTATGGCAATTGCTGGCTTATGTGCTGCTGACCTCTGCCGAGGTAATGGTATCGATCACCTGTCTGGAATTTTCCTATACGCAGGCACCAACACGTATGAAATCCTTTGTTATGGCCTTTTTCATGTTGTCAATCGCTGTCGGTAACCTGTTCACCAGCGCGGTAAACTTCTTTATCCGGAATGATGATGGCAGCAGCAAACTGGCCGGGGCCGATTATTTCTTCTTTTTTACCGGCCTGATGCTGGTTACAGCCATCATTTTCGCCATCGTGGCCCGTTTCTACAGTGGCAGACGTCACCTGCATCGGGAAGTGCCGAGTTTTTCAGAGCATCCTTAACGTGTAAAAATTTTATCTGCGTCCGGTGCCTTGCGGACGTCTGCCACCGCCACGGTGTTGACCATTGCGACCCTGCCTGTTTGAGCCTCTGCCGGAGCCGGATTTACCGCTGTGTTGCTCGGCCCGATCCTCTTTTTTAAGGCCCTCGGCAGTGGCTGCAGCGTTGGTTGGTTTGCCGATATCCAGCATGCCCGATTCAATATGAAATAGCGGAACCTGACGGCTAATATAGGCTTCGATATCCGGCAGTCCGAAACAGAAGCGTTCACACGAGAACGAAATAGCTGTACCAGTGGAGCCGGCGCGAGCCGTGCGGCCAATGCGGTGGACATAATTCTCGGCATCTTCCGGCAGATCGTAATTGAACACATGGGTGACACCATCGATATGCAGCCCACGGCTGGCCACATCCGTGGCCACCAGCAGGTGTAGTTTACCATTGGAAAAGTCTTCGAGAATTCGCATGCGTTTTTTCTGCCGCACATCGCCGGACAGAATGCCGACCGAAAAACCGTAGCGGGCCAGGTTGCGAGCGACTTTTTCCCCGGTGCGTTTTTCATTGATAAAAATCATGCCGCGCTCGACATTCGATTTGCGCAGCAGGTGCACCAGCAGCGGGAATTTATCTTCCATGCTGGTGTGATACATCTCTTCGGTGATGCCGGATGCGGTCAAATCACCTTCTTCGGCCCTGAGTTTCTCAGGTGAATTCATGTGTTCATAAGCCAGCTCCAGTACCCGGTTGGAAAGGGTGGCCGAAAACATCAGCGACTGGCGTTCAT
>JAUZQI010000139.1 GCA_030951095.1 Mariprofundus sp.
TTGCGCAAAAGAATCCCTATTATCGCCGCGTTGAAATTATCGTAAAAGGCATGGATACCTGAATCGACTTCCGTTCAAGTTTTAGTGAGTTATTGCATACGTTTACTGCGACTGGCGCTGATCGCATCAATATGAATAACATCGCTCGAGAAGCCTGGTTTGTGGTGGATCTGCGGTGTTTTGAGATATCCTCTTTCTCGATCGTGCACAGCGGTTATAGTTCTGCCACACGCGATGACTCATAATTGCGAACAGGGAGGCCTGTATGTTTCACGGCACGATGACTGCACTGGTTACACCATTTTTAAACAGTAAAATCGATGAAGACGCTTTCCGACTTCACCTGGAACGGCAGGTTAAAGCAGGCGTGAATGGTGTGGTGCCTGCCGGGACAACCGGAGAGGCGGCTACGCTGTCCTTTCATGAACACAAACAGGTGATTCGCATTGCGGTTGAGCAGATAGCCGGGCGCGTGCCGGTGATTGCCGGAACAGGCAGCAATAATACTGCCGAGTCCATCGAGCTGACAGCTGCAGCCAAGGCTCTCGGTGCCGACGGGGCACTGCTGATTTCTCCTTATTATAACAAGCCGACCCAGGAAGGGATCTATCAACATTACAAGGCAATCGCGGATGCCGTGCATATGCCGCAAGTGGTATATAATGTGCCAGGTCGTACCAATTCAAACCTCTTGCCCGAAACGGTGGGGCGTTTGTCCCATGTGTCCAATATCATTGGTATCAAGGATGCAACAGCCAATATGGAGCAGTTGTTACATACCATGGCGGCTTGCGAAGGGCGCATAGAATTTTATTCGGGTGATGATGCCAGTGTGATGCCATTCATGGCGCTCGGTGGTAGCGGGGTGATTTCCGTAGTATCCAATATCGCGCCGAAAACGATGATTGCATTAACCCGTGCTATGCGTGGCGGCGATCTGGATATAGCCAGAAGCGCGCAGTTTGCTATGCGCAGACTCAATCAGATGCTATTCGTTCAGGCCAATCCAATTCCGGTTAAGGCTGCCTGTCATCTGCTTGGCTGGATGAAGGGTGAATTGCGACTTCCATTGCTGCCGCTTTCGGGCAAGCCGTTGGACGGTTTACGTCAGGCCATGATGGATTTTGAGTGCAAATTGGACGGTGTATTCGAGCGGCTGGAGTTGGCCGATAGCTGACGAACTTGTTTCTTCGTTGCGTCTGATGTTCAGTTTCAGGCGCATAGTGCATTCATTTGCTTATTTCGCCGCCACACTTGCCGCGATTGCAGTATTTGCGTTGGTGCTGATGCTGGCCGAATCGGCGGTGTATGCTGCCACCGGGCAACCGGTTTCGGTCTGGGCTATGGCTATTGCCGCGATCACAGCTGCTTTCGGATATGCGCCACTTGTTCAGAGTCTTCAACGTGGGTTGGATCGTATCTTTTTTCGCCATCAACTGGATATGTTGGCTGCTATCAGCCAACTGGGAGCTGGTGATTTGGCGCAATTGCCGATTGAAGATGTGGAGCGTGCCCTGCTGGAGCGCATCTGTATGGTCAGTTATCGTCGTTATGCCGCGCTGGATGAACGTGCTTTGCCCGATGGCGAGTGGTTTTCCTTTCCGTCAGATGCACCGCTGATTGAGGCAGATTACGATAACGAAATACATGATGGTTACGCCCTGAGACTGGAGCTTCCGGCAGCTAATGGCGACGCATACTTGTGGCTTGGGCCGAGGCGCGATGGCAGACTGATGGATGCGGAAGAGCGTGCAAGCCTGGAATCACTGGCCAAGTTTTCAGCCATGAGTCTGGAGCATGCTCGTTTGACGCATCAACAGGCGGAAGCTGCGCGTCTGGATTCACTATCCCGCATCACTCGGCAACTGCATTCCCATGATCTGAAAAACCGTTTACATGATCTCTCTTTTCTGGCTCATCATCTGGGCTCGGGAAAACTGGGCGAGGAAGATGTGCAACGCATGCTAACCGCCATTCGTAAAGTAACCGGTCGTATGCAGACATTGATGCAACGGATGTCCGATCCCAATGCGCCGGTCGATCCGCTCCTTGCACCACTTGACCTGGGGACTTTGTTGAAATCCAGCATTCGGGATCGATTGTGGCCGGAATCATTGCAGATCAAGCAGAATGTTGAGGTTTTGCCCGCCGTGGCCGGGGATGCGGATTTATTGCAAGGCGTGTTTGAAAATCTGTATGATAATGCGGTTCAGGCGATGCAGGGGCAGGGGCAGATTTGCATTGAGGCACGATTAATCGAATCAAAAGAATGCGGTAAACAGAGGCAGGGTGTCCATACTAATCTGGCTGAGGTGCGCGTGCATGATCAGGGCTGTGGCATGACAAAAACGTTTATCAAGCAGCGTTTATTCCATCTTTTTGCAACCAGCAAGAGTAATGGATTGGGTGTCGGGCTTTACCTGAGTCGCAGAATCGTCGAGGCGCATGGTGGAACCATTACCGCTGAAAGCGGTGGCGCGCGTAAAGGTTCCACCTTCATTGTACGTCTGCCGTTGTGGCAGAATAAGTCTGATCCAAACATCTCTGATGAGAAGCGCCACGACCGGAAGGAGAAAAGATGATGAAGCAAACTGTGCTGGTAGTCGATGATAATGATATCAATCGCCTGAATCTGAAGCTGTTGTTGAAGGAGTCCTACACGATTCTTGAGGCTGGCGATCTGGAAGCTGCCGATAAGGCTCTGGCTGGCAACCGCGTGGATCTGGTTGTACTTGACCTTGCTCTTCCGCCCGAACCGGATAATCCGGAAATCGGTATGGGTTATCTGGATAAACTGCGTCTGGAAAGCCCGGATACTCCGGTGGTGGTTATTACCGGGCATGATGAACGGGCGCTGGCATTGCGGGCACAGCAATCGGGGGCACTGGATTTTTTTGGCAAGCCTTTCGATCCCGATGAGGTCAAGAGTACGATTGATCGTAGTATGCAGGCGCACTGGCAGGCTATGCGCGAACAGGAGATGCAGCGTGCACTGGAAACCCGGGTCAATAGTGAGCTGTTGGGTGAATCTGCTGCCATGCAGGCACTTAGAACAATGATTTCCAGAGTAGCTTCTACTCCTTCCACGGTATTGATTCGCGGTGAAACAGGTACTGGTAAAGAATTGGTCGCACGACAGTTGCATGCTGCCAGTTCACGTGCCAAACAACCGTTTATTGCCATTAATTGTGCCGCTATGAACGTCGAGTCACTGGAATCGGAATTGTTCGGATATGAAAAAGGGGCTTTTGCGGGTGCTGGCAAACGCAAGCTGGGCTGGTTTGAACGCGCCAGTGGAGGCACGCTGTTTCTCGATGAAGTGGTGGGATTGCCATTGCCGGTGCAGGGGAAGTTGCTCAGGGCTCTGGAAAGCGGTGAATTTTCGCGGCTGGGTGGTGAGGCGATTCTTCAGACTGATGTGCGTTTGATCTGCTCTACCCGCGAGGACTTGGAGCAAAAGGTGGAGACAGGTGATTTTCGCGATGATCTCTATTACCGCATTCATGTGGTGGAAATCGAGGTTCCGCCTTTAAGGGAACATATCGAGGATTTACCGCAGTTGAGCGAAGCGGTTTTATTGCGAAAGGCAGCCATGTGCGGCAAGCGTATGGATGCACTATCCGATGATGTGATAGAGCAGCTGGCGCGCTATAGCTGGCCGGGCAACGTGCGCGAGCTGGAAAATGTGATTGAGCGAGCTGTGGTTCTGGCTGCCACGATGGTAGTGGAATCAATTCCTTCATTAACAGGGCCTCAACCGGCCGGGGCGGATGATGATCCGCTGCAATTGTGGCTCCGACAGCTGCCGGATTCGGGCATCAGGGCGGAAAAAGCGGTGGCCGAATTTGAAAAACGCCTGGTAGAAGCTGCGCTGGAGCGCAATCATCATATCAAGGCAAGAGCCGGACGCTGGTTGGGCTTTGGAGACCGTGCCAAGGATAAAATGCGCTATTTGTGTGATAAATATGATATTGAGGTGAAAGAGACCCCATGAGGCGTTTGATTTGTCTGGTCATGCTGACACAGGTATTTTCCGTCGGTTGTGCTATTGAGGCGGGCGGTTTTGAATTCGACAAAGAGTATCTCTATTCCCGTGATGCCATTGTACCGCCATTTCAGAAGTCACGCGAATTTTTCGATATGCCAAATCGACCGGGCAATTATGAAGTGATTATGGTATCCGAAAATGTCGGGCCGTTGACCTTTCGTATGGTGAGGGCACGAGGGGAGCAGGAAAAAACATTGGTGCAACGACGTAGTTATCGTGCCGGAAATCATGAATTCGAAGCATATTTTAACAACCTTTCAGGCAATGATGATTTGATTGTGGAGATTGCCAATTCCAACCCTGTTGCGTCAGCCACAGTATCTGTCTTTGTTGTAGAAGTCCCAGCTCACTAGATAATGGAAATATGCTAGCCAGTTCAGCCAAGGGTACATTGCGATAGGTGAGCAGAACTCCAGTGAGTTGATACTGGATGTGTCAGAATTGCAAGGCACCTCAAGCCCAATATGTGCAACGTGCTGTTGACTGAGATACCTCATTTGGGTATAGCTGATCTCTTTGCATACACCTTGGATTCCTGAGTTATTAACCCCATATAGCAAATACTGCAGGCCGAAATTATTTCAACTTAATATACAAGGAGTGCTGGTATGGATATGAGTCGCATGACGCAGAAAGTCAACGAGGCGCTTGCTGCAGCGCAGCAGTTGGCGGTACGCTTGTCACATCAGCAGGTGGATGGCGAACATGTGCTGGCTGAATTACTGGCACAACAGGATGGCTTGGCACTGCGTTTGCTGGAGCGTGCCGGAGCTTCTCTGGATGCCTTCAAAACAGCTGTGCAGCAATCGTTGGCTAAACGTCCGAAAGTTAGCGGTAGCGCTATCGAGGCAGACAAGGTGTATATCACCCAGCGCCTGCAGCAATTGTTGGTAAAAGCCGGTGATGAAGCAGCGCACATGCAAGATGAATATATCTCCGTCGAACATGTGTTGCTGGCTATGATTGCTGAAGGTAATAACACTGATGCAGGCAAGGTTTTCATCACAAACGGCATAACTCGTGAGCGTTTCCTGGAAATACTGGAGCAGGTGCGCGGTCACCAGAGGGTGACAACGAATGCTCCTGAATCGAAATATGAGGCTCTGAAAAAGTATGGCAATGATCTGGTCGAATTGGCCAGATCCGGCAAACTGGATCCGGTGATCGGCCGTGATACGGAAATCCGTTCGGTGATTCGTATTCTGTCACGGAAAACAAAAAATAATCCGGTACTGATTGGCGAGCCTGGTGTAGGAAAGACGGCGATTGCCGAGGGGTTGGCGCAGCGTATTGTCTCCGGTGATGTGCCGGAAGGGCTAAAAAACCGTAGCCTGTTTGCGTTGGATTTGACTTCGTTGATGGCCGGGGCCAAATACAGGGGTGAATTTGAAGAGCGTTTGAAAGCGGTACTCAAGGAAATCAAGGAGTCGGAAGGGCAGACGCTGTTGTTTATCGATGAATTGCACACCATTGTAGGAGCTGGCAAAACCGAGGGCAGTTCCGATGCTGGCAATATGCTCAAACCCATGCTGGCCCGGGGCGAACTACACTGTATCGGTGCAACTACGCTGGATGAATATCGCCAGCATATCGAAAAAGATGCTGCGCTGGAGCGCCGTTTCCAGCCGATTGTGGTCGATGCGCCGGATGTCGAAGATACGATTTCGATTTTACGCGGTTTGCGTGAGCGCTATGAGCTGCATCACGGCGTGCGAATTAGCGACGGGGCGCTGGTGGCGGCAGCTACCATGTCTGATCGTTATATTTCGGATCGCTTTCTGCCCGATAAGGCCATTGATCTGGTTGATGAGGCCTGTGCCTCGATTCGCACTGAAATGGATTCCATGCCATCTGAACTGGATGCCGTCACACGCCGTGCCATGCGTCTGGAAATCGAGGAAACTGCACTGAAAAAAGAGAAGGATGAAGCTAGCAAGAAACGCCTGAAAATCCTGCGCAAGGAGTTGGCCGATCTGCAGGAAGAGCGTGATGCCATGCGGGCTCGCTGGGAACGTGAGAAAGGTGCGATGGGGCAGGTGCAGAACTTACGCGAGTCTATTGAGCAGGTGCGGCTGGATATCGAGGTGGCCGAGCGCGGTTATGATCTGGAGAAAGTGGCAAGCCTGCGATATGGCAAGCTGCCGGAACTGGAAAAACAGTTGACTGATGCCGAAGCCATGATGGCCGAGAATAAAACCCTGATCAGTGAAACGGTCAGTGAGGAAGAGATTGCTGAAGTGGTTTCACGCTGGACGGGTATTCAGTTGACCCGACTGATGGAGGGTGAGCGCGATAAATTATTGCGTCTGGAGTCGGTGTTGCACGAGCGTGTAATCGGGCAGGATGAGGCGGTGAAGGCGGTGGCTGATGCGGTGCTTCGGGCCCGTGCCGGTATTCGGGACCAGCATCGTCCCATTGGTTCCTTTCTGTTTCTCGGGCCGACAGGGGTTGGAAAGACTGAACTGGCACGCACTTTGGCACGCACGCTGTTCGATAGCGAAGATAATATGGTACGTATCGATATGAGCGAGTACATGGAAAAGCACGCGGTGTCACGTCTGCTTGGGGCTCCGCCGGGTTATATCGGTTTTGAACAGGGAGGACAGTTGACAGAAGCAGTGCGTCGTAAACCCTATTCAGTATTATTGCTGGATGAGGTGGAAAAGGCGCATGTGGATGTATTCAATGTATTGTTGCAACTGCTGGATGATGGTCGCCTGACCGACAGCCATGGTCGTACGGTGAATTTCCAGAATACGATTATCATTATGACCAGCAATATCGGTTCGGAATTTTTGCTCGACGGTATTGATTTTGAGGGCCATATTGATGCATCTGCGCGAGCGCAGGTGCTGGCGGCACTTAAACAGCATTTTCGCCCCGAGTTTCTCAACCGGGTCGATGATACGGTGATTTTCAGTCCATTGACGCAGTCCGTGATTGCAGATGTTGTCAAACTGTTTCTGGCAGAACTGGAACAGAGGCTCGGCGAACAGCAGGTAAGACTGGATATTAAGGATTGGGCTATCGACTGGATCGGTAGATCAGGTTATGACCCGGTGTTTGGTGCCAGGCCACTGAAACGATTTATTCAGGAACATCTTGAAACACCTGTGGCGCGCTTGCTTATTAGCGGTGAGGTACAAGCGGGTGGATATATTGTTGCCGATATCGAAGGCGGTGAATTCATCGTGAGGGGAGGATAAATGTCGCACGGAAACTGCTGATGGGGAAATTTTCCGCTCGCAGGCGTATTCATTGCCACTGGAGCATCGAAATGCCCATGTTATGGTTGCACGGTGAACGATTTTGCGCTAGCAAGTTGTTTCCAAATTCGAGAGGAGGATTTTATATGAAAAAAACACTTATAATTGTAGCTGCGGCTGCATTCATGCTTGGCTCTACTGCAGTTATGGCGAAGCCATTTTGTGCTTCCTGCCATGCAGGTCACAAGAACAAGGTAGGCCCTGCGTTTGCAACGGTTGTAGAAGCTTATTGATCGGTTGATGCAGTATTCGAGTTTCTGAACTCAGATGCTGAGTTGGTGTCAAAGGTGGAGAAATTCGCGAAGAAAAATAAATTGATGAAAACACAGCTGAAGAA
>JAUZQI010000014.1 GCA_030951095.1 Mariprofundus sp.
ATGACTGGTTTGAAGGGCGTGCTCCCAAATGCACACTGATTGTGTTTATCGATGATGCGACCAGTAGGCTGGCTGAACTGCGTTTCTTTCCTTCAGAAACAACCGAAGCCTACATGACTTGCTTGCGCAGTTACCTGGAGCATTACGGACGACCTGCTGCACTATATTCAGACAAACACAGCGTCTTTCGCGTTAATAGGGACGATGCTGAATCAGGCGAACAGATCACTCAGTTTGGTCGTGCACTCAAAACGCTGAATATCGAAGGCATTCAAGCCAACACGCCCCAAGCCAAAGGGCGAGTGGAACGTGCCAACAAAACGCTACAGGACAGGTTGGTCAAGGAGATGAGGCTGGCTGGCATCTCCGGTCTTGAAGCAGGCAATGCCTTTCTTGACGAGTATATGAAAAAGCATAACGACAAGTTTGCCAGACAAGCAGCATCCGAAGACGATGCTCACAGACCATTGTTACATAACGAAGATGAACTGGATCTTTTCCATTCACACGACTCGCAAACTCTCAAAGAACCTTACAACGCAATACAACAACACATTCTATCAGGTGCAAATCAAAGACATTGGATACGCCATGCGTGGTGCAAACGTAACGATGTGTGAGGACTTCAAAGGCAATGTTACAATGCTCTACAAAGGCCGAGCCCTGAATTACGAAACATTCAAGCGCGGAGAAAAACCACCAGCCATTGAGGATGATAAAACAATCAACAAGGCTGTCGACAAAGCCATTGCAAAGCAAAAAGCTCGCTCGAATTACAAACCATCCATCAATCACCCATGGCGAACTTCTATCCTATGCAGGCAATCTCAAAAGCGGACATTTCTATCTGGCAGAAAAGAGGACACTTCTACTTTGCGTTGACAACGTCATGCCTTTTCAATGGCATACATGTGCCAAATAAATGCCACCAAGCTTTTACCCTCTTCTTAAGGAGACTCTGAAAAACCCGAAATCTTCGTATACACCATGGGCGAGTCGCTCTGAAGCAGTGCAGGATGCATTCATTCAGAGGCTATTTAATCCGCCTGCCTCCGCAGAAAGGTTGGTACAGCGTATTCATCATCATTAAACCCGGGTTGATCAAATGACTGGGGTTGCATTTGCTGCCGGCCTGTGCGTATTGCAGGTTGCTTGGCCTGAAAGCTCTGCACCTCTGCAGCAACAACCGGTTTCAAGCTTGGTATACGGGGGGCAGAAACAGGTTCTCGATCGACACTGGCAAGACTCAATGCCACCTCTCCGGAAAGACCGGTAGCAACAACTGTGACCCGGATACTGTCATCAGCATCCTGGTCATAAACCATACCGCAGATAATGTTGGCATCCTCATCTGCCATGTTATGGATAATCGAAACAGCCTCATCATATTCGGCCAGCGTCATCTCCTCGTTGCCAGTCACGTTGACCAGGATTCCCTGTGCGCCGTGAATATCAATATCTTCAAGCAGTGGTGAAGAAATAGCGCGTTCAGCCGCTTCAATAGCTCGGCTTTCGCCGGAGGCGAAACCGGAACCCATCATCGCTACGCCGCAAGTTTCGCTCATCACTGCTTTCACATCAGCAAAATCCACATTCATGTAACCGGTGTGCGTAATCAGCTCCGCGATACCACGCACAGCCTGCAGCAATACATCATCCGCCTTGCGAAAAGCTTCCAGCATACTGGTATTCTTGCCCACTGCACCAATCAGTTTCTGGTTCGGAATGGTAATCAGTGTATCGACATATTTGCGTAATTCGGCGATTCCTGCATCAGCCTGACGCATGCGCCGCTTGCCTTCAAAACCGAATGGTTTGGTGACCACAGCCACCGTCAAAACCCCCATATCTCTTGCCACTTCAGCAATTACCGGTGCTGCTCCCGTACCCGTTCCACCACCCATACCGGCAGTAATGAAAACCATATCGGTGTCCTGCATAAATTCGCGCACCCGTTCCTTTTCGGCCTCAGCCGCTTCCCGGCCAATCTGCGGGTTCGCTCCGGCACCGAGCCCGCGTGTGATATCTGCACCCAGCTGCAATTTGCTGTCGGCATGATTACGTTCAATCGCATGTGCATCGGTGTTGGCGACAATGAATTCAACACCGCGTAATTTTTGACTTATCATATTATTCAGTGCATTCCCGCCGCCGCCGCCAACGCCAATCACCTTGATATGGGCTGACTGTGCTGATGTGTCTTCAAATGTAAATAAAGTTGCCATGTTATCCTCCTTGTTTCCCTTGTGTGTGTTGTCTGCTCTGTGTGTAGTGACTTTCCCTGCTTCTGTGTGTTGATTGTTAACCTGTATCCCCGAACCAGCTTCGCATGCGTTTCCATACACGCGAAAACATGTTGTGATCTGTTGATTTGGTGTGTGTTGAACGCTGTCGATAACGCTGGCCGTACAGGATCAGGCCGACACCGGTTGCATACATAGGGCTAGATACAACATCGGCCAGTCCGCCAACGCCCTGTGGTCGACCGAGCCGTACCGGCATATCGAATATCTCTTCGGCCAGCTCAACCATGCCATCCAGCAATGAAGAACCTCCGGTCAACACCATGCCGGCAGCAGCCAGTTCCTGATAACCCGAGCGTTGCAATTCATCCTTGATCATCTCAAACAGCTCTTCGACCCGGGGCTCGAGAATCTGCGCCATAACCTGCCGGGGCATCGGACGCGGTGCCCGCCCGCCAACACTGGGGATTTCAATCTGATCTTCAGGCGGAACCAGACTGGTCATGCAAGCACCGTATTTTCTTTTCAGCTGGTCGGCTTCGCGTGCCGATGTGCGCAATCCAATCACCAGATCGTTGGTCAAATGATCGCCGCCGATTGGAATCACATGCGTATGACGGATCGAACCGTTCAGGAAGATAGCCATATCAGTAGTACCGCCACCGATATCAATGAGCACCACACCGATATCCTTTTCATCCTGCATCAATACCGCCTCGCTGGAGGCAACCTGCTCCAATACCATATCAGTAACATCGAGATCGCAGCGATTGCAACATTTGACAATATTCTGGGCTGACGACACGGCACCGGTCACCACATGCACTTTCGCTTCCAACCGCACACCGGACATGCCGATCGGTTCGCGAATACCATCCTGATTATCAATGATGTATTCCTGCGGAAGAATATGCAGCACCTTTTGATCGGCAGGGATATTCATTGCCCGCGCCGCATCAATCACCCTGTCTACGTCCTCGCGAGCAACTTCATTGTTCTTGGTAGCCACCACGCCATGGCTGTTATAACCACGGATATGAGAACCGGCGATGCCAGTAAATACCGACTGGATATCCACGCCGGCCATCAGTTCCGCCTCTTCTACAGCCAGCCGGATTGATTCCACCGTACTCTCGATATTGACCACCACACCCTTGCGCAAACCGCGCGAAGGATGCGTACCAATACCGATAACATCCACTTTACCATCCGGACCAGCCTCGGCTACAACACAGGCAATCTTGCTTGTGCCAATATCGAGCCCTACCAGTACCTGATCATGTTTGGCCATCAGATAATCCCTCCATGCCCGGCCGGTCGGATAAACCAGCGGGATGACAGTCGTGCATCCACGCGCCAGTATCGATTTCGCCAACGAGGCTGCTGTAATAAAGATTTGATGCGTTCTATCATGGAACCCTCATCACCCTGGGGAATCAGCCATCTAACCCCGCGGGAGAAATAAATTTTCCAATGCCTGCTACCGGCACGGATTTCACTTAAACCAGACAGTTTTTGCACATCATGCTGTGCCAGTGCGACAATCATTTTCCGGGCAGCATCCAGTTGTTCTTCGGGTATGCGCAGCAGAGGTAAATCCGGTGATTCGCCTTTTTTCAGCAGGCGGTAAACATTGCCATGCCCGTCAAACAGGTGCAGGCGACTCTGTTCATCCTGCCACAAGGCAACCGGCAAACGTGCATCCGCCTGAATACGTAGCCTGTCAGGAAGAATGCGTGTGATCCGCACATCGGCCAGATCAGGGATACGTTGCAACCACAGTTCGCGCAGCTGATCCGGACGAGTGCTAAGAAAGTCCCTGTTCGGCATCGCCTGCAACTGCGCCTCAATTGCGGCCTTGAGCGGAGCATCGGCCTTGATCTCCCATGACCCGATACTCCATTTTTGATTGAGCCAGATAATACTGGTAGCCATAACACTCACGAGCATGCCAAACATCAATACCCGACCAAGTCGTTTCAAATTACGCCGACGAACCTCTTTCTGAACGGCTGGATCAATACGGCGCTGATTCACCCGGCTCATTGCATACCTCCGGAGACTATCCCTGAATGTTCTGTTTCAGCGTGTTCCGACTTAGCATGTTCCAGCTGCGCCGAAGCCAGCATTCGTAAGCACAATGCCTCGAAACTAATGCCGGCAGCGGCAGCTGCTTTGGGCAACAGGCTGGTTTCAGTCATGCCCGGTATGGTGTTGATTTCTAGGATCATCGGTTCACCACCGGTCGGCACAATCATGTCCACGCGTGGAGCGCCAGAACATGATGTGGCGGCAATCGCCTGTTCTGCTCGGTCCATACAATAACGCAGCGTTTCCGCAGGCAATCGAGCCGGGCAGAAATACTCGGTCGCGCCTGTGGTATATTTGGATGCATAGTCATATACGCCGGATTTCGGTGCCACTTCGACTGGCATCAAGGCTTCACCATTTAATACTGATACCGCAATTTCCCTACCTTTGGCCGGCATTTCAGCCATCCATCCGGTCGTTGCATCCAGATCCAGGGCCTGCCACTCGCGCTGCGATTCCACATAGTGCAAACCAATGCTGGAACCTTCCGCAACCGGTTTAACAAACACCGGATAACGAGCCGGACCATCCGTACCAATGGTGATACTGATCGGCGTTTGCAAACCGGCATGATTCAACACCTGCTTGCTCAACTGTTTATCCATACACAAGGCCGAGGCCGTCACGCCGGAACCGGTATAAGGGATATGCATGGTTTCCAGCAAACCCTGTACGCAACCGTCTTCGCCGAGCGTGCCATGCAGAGCAATAAATGCGGATTCGATGCCAGCTTCGCTGATCTGCGCTGCCCAGTTTTCGATCAAATCAACAGCGATAGCATCCACGCCGGATGCCTGCAGGGCGCGTAGTACAGCCGCCCCCGATTTCAGTGAAATATCGCGTTCTGCCGAGGTTCCCCCCATCAATACGCCAACGTGTCCCAAAGCGCGGATATTGAATTCACTCATCTCGATCTCACGCATCGGCGTCTCCCGCCATGATATATTCCCATTCCCCGACCATGCGCACTTCCGGCTCCAGTTCGATACCGCTGTGCTGTTTCACCGCTGCCTGAGCGCGTCTGATCAGCGCAACCACATCGGCGCTGCTGGCCTCGCCTGCATTGACAATAAAATTGGCATGTTGATTGGAAATGCGCGCGCCGCCGATGCTGAAACCTTTCATGCCTGCCGCTTCAATCAGGCGGGCAGCATGATCGCCATCCGGGTTTTTGAATACGGAACCGCAATTGGGTTGCGCTAACGGTTGCGTCGATGAACGACGACTACGCATGGTACGCATGCGTTCGCGAATCTCTTCGGGATGGTCGGTCTGCAAGGTGAATGTAGCTGCCACCACCATACTGCCAGTTGGCAAATCCGCATGGCGATAGCACATGTTCAAATCAGCCGCAGCCATGTCGATAACGCTGCCGTCACGCAGCACAACGGTGACTGCACTGAGTACGTCCGATAACTGCTGGGCAAAACAACCGGCATTCATGGCTACGCCGCCGCCGATATCGCCGGGTACGGTGGCCATGAATTCGCAACCGGTTAAACCATGCTCCGCGCACTGGCGGGCAACGCGGGACATGCGCGCTCCGGCATCGGCGCTCACAGTATAACAGTCAAAGCTTATGTCGTTCAAATCACTCAAATCCACAACGAAACCGTCAAAACCGGTATCCGGCACCAGCATATTACTACCGCGCCCGAGCGGCAGAATCACCACATCGGCAGGGCATGCCTGCATAGCTGCAACCAAAGATGCACGATCAGCAGGACGGAAAAACCATCGCGCCGGGCCACCCACGGCCAGCGTGGTATGCGCCGCCATCGGTTCATGCTGACGCAACACTCCCAAATCGTTCAAGGCGCTGCACCAATCATGCTCAGAGGAAAGCTGTTTCAACGCGGCGGTCATAACACGGCCTCGCGCATCTGTTGCGCCAGCGCACCGATGGAACCCGCACCCATCAACAATACAATATCGCCATTTGCCAGCGCCGCTTCGGCATGCGTACGCGCCGCATCGAGGTCTGCAAGCAATGATACGCCGCGATGCCCGCGCGCCGTCATGCCCTCGGCCATCTGCGCGCTGTTCGCGCCTTCAATT
Source organism: Mariprofundus sp. (assembly GCA_030951095.1). Classification (GTDB taxonomy): domain Bacteria; phylum Pseudomonadota; class Zetaproteobacteria; order Mariprofundales; family Mariprofundaceae; genus Mariprofundus. The sequence continues at coordinate 6,393 of JAUZQI010000014.1, forward strand.
GCCGCTTCTCCGGCTGCATAAACCGGCAATAATGCTACCGCATTAGCAACATCGAATGCGCCCATGAAGTCCTGCATCAAATCACGGGTTCGACTGTAGCGATGGGGCTGAAAAACAACGGAAATATGCCGTTCCGGCCAGCACTGGCGCGCCGCCGCCAAGGTCGCCATCACTTCTTTCGGATGGTGACCATAATCGTCCACCAGTATTCCAGTGCCAATTCTCGTACGCTGAAACCGGCGTTGAATACCCTCAAACGATGCCATGGCCTCGCGAATGGTTTCAATATCAATATCAATATCCAGCAATACGGCAATGGCCGCCAGCGCATTCTCGGCATTATGGCGACCCGGCATAGGCAGCCGAAATGCGCCGAGTTCGCCAGCTTTGCGACTAGCCGCCGTAAATACCTGCCCATCAGCATCCGCCGTGCTCTGCAACAGATGTAAATCGGCTTGAGGACTGCTGCCGTAAGTGGTGACAGGCTTGTGCAAGCGTTCCCTGAGCGCAGCCACATTCGGATGTTCATGATGCAATATCACACGCCCGTAAAACGGAACCAGATCGACGAAGGTGTGAAATGCCTCCATCAGCGTCTCAAAATCGCCATAATAATCCAGATGTTCCGGATCAATATTGCTAACCACAGCAATGGTCGGAGACAGGCGCAGGAAAGAACCATCGGATTCATCAGCTTCGGCCACCAGCCATGGACTTGCACCCAATCGGGCATTACTGCCGCAAGCCGTCAAACGGCCACCGATAACATAGGTCGGATCCAGCCCTGCCGTTTCCATGCCGTGCGAGATCAGCGAGGTCATGGTGGTTTTGCCGTGACTTCCGGCCACCGCAATACCCTGTTTCATACGCATCAGTTCAGCCAGCATATCGGCACGCGGAATAACCGGCACCCCGTTTCGCTGCGCCTCGATAATTTCCGGATTACTGTGCTCAATGGCCGAAGAGACCACCACCACCTGCGCAGCACCCAGGTTTTCTGTTGCATGGCCGACCATCACATCCACGCCAAGACTGCGTAACCGCGCCACATTCGGACTCTCCGCCCGATCACTGCCCTGCACCTTGAATCCCTGATTATGCAGCACTTCGGCAATACCGCTCATACCGATGCCGCCGATGCCGATCAAATGAATACGTTGCACGCGCGTCTTCATGCACCCACCTCCGCTGTTTGATCCCCATTGGTATCCCCATCGGCATCCATGGTCGGGAGGTATGCAGACAACACATCCAGTTGTTTCTGCTGTGCCGAATAAGGCGCGATTGCGATGGCCGCCTGACTCATCTGCGCCAGCTTATCCGGGTGAAACAAGTGTTCTTCAATCTGTGCAGCCAGTGATTCCGCATCCAGCGTTTGCTGATCCAGCACCACAGCCGCTCCGGCATGCGCCAGTGTTTGGGCATTATGGCGTTGATGGTCATCTGCGGCATGCGGCAAAGGCACAAACAGCGTCGGCATGCCGACACAAGCCGCTTCGCCGACGCTCATCGCACCTGCTCGCGCCACCATCAAATTACCGCTGGCATAAAATGCAGCCATATCTTCACAAAAAGGCAGGACTTCGGCAGTGATGTCTGCCTCGGCATAAATCGTATCGACGCGCTGCAAGACACCCTTATCCTTGCCCACGATATGGGTGACCTCAAAGCTGCGACCCTCGCGAGCCAACAGGCAACATGCTTCGGGCACGGTTTGATTGAGCGCCATCGCTCCCTGTGAACCTCCCAGCACCAGCAGACGCGGTGGTACATGGGCCTGCCAGCGTGTCGCCATAATAGTTTGCCGCACCACATTGCCAGTCACCACGCGCCGAACCCGTCCGCCAAGCTTGTGCGATGCAGCATCAAAGCCCAGCATCATACAGCGGGAAAAGCGTGCCAGGGTTCGATTGACCAGCCCGGGCATGGCATTCTGTTCGTACAACACCACCGGAACCCGACTCAATAACGCTGCAGCCACACCGGAGATGCTGGCATAACCGCCTACGCCAACCAGCAAATCAGGGCGTTCCGCCTGCCAGCTACGCCGAATGCTCATCACTGCCTGCGGTAATTCCCACAGCAACACACGCAACCGCTGCAATAAACCCGCGCCTTTGACACCGTGCATAACCAGCAATTGCACTTGTTCGCCTCGTTCGGGCAGGATTTTTGCTTCCAATCCACGTTCAGCGCCAATAAATGACACATTCAACTGAGGCCAGCGAGCCCGCGCAGCATCAGCCAACGCCAGTGCAGGCATGACATGGCCGCCAGTACCACCACCGGCAATACAAAGTAATGGCACGCGATTCAAAACAGCTGCTCCATGCCATTGTTTGCGGATACCAGTGGCCCTTTTCCTGTTTTCTTATCCTGTTTATTACGAGATGTGCGCATCTCGATACGCTTGTTGCCTGGTTGATGGCGCTGTACGGAGAGTACAAACCCGACCAATATACATTCACCGAGTAAGGCACTTCCGCCATAGGATACGAAGGGTAATGGCATCCCCTTGGTCGGCAACATGCCCATAGCAGCCCCCAGATTAATCATCAGGGCTGTACCAATCACGACGACACAACCGATAATCAACAGCCGTGCAAACATATCTCCGGATTTGATTGCCAACCAGATAGCACGCCCCAGTAGTGCGGCAAATACAGCAAGTACTGCGAGTATTCCCACCAGACCCAGCTCTTCTCCAATACTGGCCGAAATGAAGTCGGTAAATACCTCCGGCAAATAAAACAACTTCTGCACACCCTGCCCAAGTCCTGTACCGAACAGCCCCCCGCTACCAAAAGCAATCATGGACTGAATCAACTGATAATCACTGCCAAGCGGATCATTCCACGGATCCAAAAAGCTTGTCAGGCGTTGTACACGATAGGGTTCGGCGATCATGGCAATCACACCGACCGGCACAAAGGTCGACACCAGCGCCAACAGATGCCGTATCGGAACGCCACCGACAAACCACATAGCAAAGCAAACCACCGATAACAGTACCGCACTGCCGAAATCCGGCTGCAACAGCAGTAACACAAGGGCAACGCCCAGAACGACCAGCATCGGGGCAAGACCACTGGCAAACTGCTGCAGACGTTCAGGAAAAGAACTCAGGTAATAAGCCATGTATATGATCACAGCCGGTTTTAGTAACTCTACAGGCTGCAAGGTCAGGCCGAACAGGGAAAACCAACGCTGGGCACCATTGATTTCCTTGCCCAGGCCCGGAATCAACACAGCAACCATCAACACCATCGTAGTTGCCAGTACAGGCACTGCAATGGCTCGCCACCAATTCACATCAATACGTGAAAGAACCCATATGATTACAATTCCAACCGGGATATAAAACAACCAGTGCCGAATAATGCGCAGTGGATCATCGTAACGAACCTCGGCCACACTGACGCTGGCACTATAAACCATCAGCACACTAAAACACATCAGCGCCAATACGCATCCGGTGACCACCGGATCCGGCGGAGCAAGCATCTTCACAGTTGGCTGCCTCATGAATTTTGCTCCAGGCAATTCACAGCCGTTATGAATGCATTACCGCGCTCAATATAATCTTTAAATTGATCCTGACTGGCAGCCGCAGGTGATAGCAGCACCGGCGCACCACTCGCCATTTGCACCGCCTGTTTCACTGCCTGCTCCACTGTTTTAACAAAAGTGGCCTGCACACCTGCTACTGCAGCCAGGCCCATAAACGGTTTCATATCCGTGCCAATAACCAGCATGTGCTCGACATGGTCAGCTACGGCATCCTTGAGTACCGAAATATCTAGCCCCTTACGCAGTCCACCACAAATCCACACAACCTGATGAAACGATTCCAGCGCCGCTTTTGCCGCATCCGGATTCGTTGCCTTGGAATCGTTGTACCATTCACGGCCAGCGATCGGCCCAAGCGATTGCAATCGATGCGGCAACCCCCTGAAAGAAGTAAGTGATTGCCGGATCACGCTGGCAGAAATGCCAAAGTCCGCCGCAGCCTGTGCTGCACAGGCCAGGTTGAGGTGTTGATGCTGACCTTGTGCAAGCAACTCATCGGACGACACGGTGTAAACCACCTCATAATGGTGCCAGAATACCTGCCATGAGCCGTTAGGCTGAAGGCTCAGACCGGCATCCAGCCCTCCTGTTCTCTGTACATCTGTTCCCTTCCCGTCTGCATTATCTATACCGAAACGGCGGACATACACACCGCGCCCGCGCAATTCATCGGCCAGCGCGTTCCAGCAAGCATCTGCCGGCAACATGGCCTTGTCGCCTTCTGTCTGATTGGCAAACATGCGTAGCTTGGCCGCTTTGTAAGTATCCATATCGGCATGCATGTCAGCATGATCCGGTTGCACATTAAGTAATACAGCCCACTGCGGGTGGATTGGGTTGGCGCGTTCGAGTTGAAAACTGGAAAGTTCCAGAACGATACGCTGAGGGTCAGGGTGCTGTGCGTCACTGTCGCCCAACAATTCAAGCATGGGCACACCGATATTGCCGCCGGCTTCAATGCCACCGGAAAGAATATCCAGCATCGTGCTGATCAGGGAAACTGTGGTGGTTTTGCCATTGGTGCCCGTGATGGCAATCAAATCGCCATGGTATGCTTCACGGAACAGCTCCAGATCACCGAAAACCGGAACCCCTTCCGCTCTCACTTGAACCATTGCAGGGTGCTGCCAGTTGATGCCGGGGCTGACAACCAAACGGGCGAATCCTTTTAACAACTCCGCATCCAGACTGCCGGTGTGCAGCACAATATCCATGCCTTCAGGCAAGTTGACCGGAGATTCATCGAATGCCTCACAAGCAATACCCCGGCGCATCAGAAAAGATGCCACTGCCTTGCCGGTTTTACCCATCCCGATAATGGCGGTTGCCATTTTCTGATCATGAATCATGCCGCTCATCTGATTTTAAGGGTGGAAAGCGCAACCAGTGCCAGCAAGATGGAAATAATCCAGAAACGAACAATAACTTTCGGCTCAGCCCAACCCTTTAATTCATAATGGTGATGAATCGGTGCCATGCGGAATACCCGCTTGCCGGTCATTTTAAAGCTGGCTACCTGCACCATCACCGATACCGCCTCCAGCACGAACAGACCGCCGGCAATAGCCAGCAAGAACTGCTGATGCACTGCGCAAGCGACAAAGCCGAGCGCACCGCCCAGCGCCAGTGCACCCACATCTCCCATAAATACCTGAGCCGGATAGGTGTTGTACCACAGGAAGCCGAGACAGCCTCCGACCACAGCCCCACAGAATACAGCCAGTTCGCCTGCACCGGGAACAAATGGAATCATCAAATAAGCTGAAAACTTGGCATGGCCGGCCAGATAAACGACCACAGCCAGAGCGCTGGCCACCATAAAGGTTGGCGCAACAGCCAAGCCGTCCAACCCATCCGTCAGATTCACTGCATTGGAGGTGCCAACCAGCACGAATAGCACAAAGACCGGATAAAACCACCCCATATTCCACTGTGCATTAAAGAAGGGGATATCCACAACAGGATCGGTCATCACCATCAAACCGGCTGCAGCAATTCCACCAATCAGGCATTGCGAAATTAACTTCCAGCGCCCTGCCAGCCCTTTTGGGTCACGGCGAATAATTTTCAGATAATCATCCAGCCAACCGATTACGCCATACCCCAGCGTCACCAGTAACGCCAGCCAGACAAAACCACTGGTTAAATCTGCCCAGAGCAGCGTGGCAATCGTCAGCGATAACAGAATCAACACCCCGCCCATAGTCGGCGTACCCTGTTTGATCAGATGCGTCTGCGGCCCGTCATTGCGAATGGGCTGACCCTTGCCCTGATGCGCTTTCAGCCAGCGGATAAACAATGGCCCCAGCAGCCAGCACAACACCAGTGATGTCACCAGCGCATAGACCGTACGGAAGGTAATATACTGAAACAGATTAAAGAAGGAAAACTGATCATGTAGCGGATACAGGAGGTTATAGAGCATTCGCAACCTCCCCGGAGCAGAGTAGCGTCACTACTGTTTCCAGTGCCATGGAGCGCGATGCCTTGACCAACACCGTATCACCGACCACAAACGACGCATTGGTCAGCACAGAAAGTGCTTCTTCCGTTGTGGAAAACCACCTTGCCTCTGCATGTTTTTCTGCCAGCACCTGCATCTGTCTGCCAATCAGATAAACACAGTTCAGGCCATTAATATCGAGCCCGGCATGGGCGGATTCCGACACCTCACCCAATTCTGCCATATCACCCAGAATGGCAATCCTGTTGCCTGGCAATGCGCGCAGCGTATCAATGGCTGCCTGCATGGATACCGGATTGGCATTGTAGCTATCATCCAGTACCAGCATACCATTTTTTCCCTCGCAACGATGCATGCGCCCGGCCAGTGGCTGCCAGCCAGCCAGCGCGTTGGCAACATCAGGTAGCGTGTACAGACATTCACGATCATGTAAAAAGCGCAACATGATGGATGCCGTAAAAGCAAAATTTTCAGCCCAGTGGCGTGCCGGCAAGGCTAGTGTTACGTGATGATATTGGCCTTGATATGCCAGCGTCAATTCACAGTCATCCAGCTGCCATCTAACCACTTCAGTTTCATACGAATTATCGTCATGCGCATCATCAACAGCCAAAGCCTGTTCGGGCACAGCGATATGATTCTCCCGCATCAGGGCTGCCACATCCTGGCCGAGAGCGCACCAGCCGCCATCGTTCAAACTGTCCAGCAATAATGCCTTTTCCCTCACCACACCGGATAATCGGCCCAGACCTTCGCTATGAGCTGCAGTGATGCCGGTCAAGACTGCAATATCCGGCTGCACCATAGCCGCCAGCCGAGCCATTTCACCGCATTCACTAATGCCACACTCAACGACAGCAATATCGGCATCAACCGGAATACGCAACAGTGTCTGCGGCACACCAACCAGATTATTGAAGTTGGCGCGGGTAGCCGCGACCTTGAACCCCATAGCGGCAAAGCCGGTTTCCAGCATCGAACGCAGGCTTGTTTTGCCATACGAACCGCTGATGGCGATAATAGTCGTAGCTGACAAATGTATTCGCCAGGCATGGGCAATATCACCCAGTGCCTGCAGGGTATCCCCCACCTCCAGCTTGCTGTTATCGAGACCTGCCCAGAGAGATACCCCCTGATGATCACCAATCAGCGCCTGTGCCTGTTCAGCTACTGTTGAAGCAAAGGCATGCCCGTCGAAACTGGGCCCGCGCAGGGCAAGAAATACCTGCCCTGACTCAAAATCACGCGTATCGGTTGCTACGCCGGTGATGACTTCCGGAATAGCGCCCGACCAATACCCGTTTGTGGCGCTTGCTGTCTCGCTGCCGCTCAACCGCATACCGATACCCGATCAAGCCCGTGTTTGTGGTATAAATATTTGTTGGTAATCTCAGCATCCAGCCATGGTAAACGCCGACCGCACACTTCCATGTATGCCTCATGCCCTTTGCCTGCAATCACCAGTACATCTCCATCCCGCAAACAGTCGACGGCTTCCGAGATGGCCTGTTCCCTGTCCAGCTGCAGGTGAATCTCAGACCTGTAGGGCTGGGACATACCGTGCTCAATCTCTGATGCAATCACTGCCGGCATTTCACCGCGCGGATTATCAGATGTAATCCAGACCACATCCGCCAAATCAGCAGCAATTTCTCCCATATGCGGCCTCTTCTCGCGATCGCGTTCACCACCGCAGCCAAACACCAGAATCAGGCGCTCGCGCGTCAACTTGCGTGCGGCCTCAAGACAACGCTCCAGCGCTTCCGGCGTATGGGCGTAATCGATATAAACTTGCCCGTAACCGGCTTCAAGTTCCTGCATCCGCCCCGGCGGAGCACTGATATGACCAAGCAAGCCCGGCAGATCGGACAAGGAAGCGTTGGTCGAAACCATTAACGTCAGCGCCGTACAAGCAACATTTTCTGCATGGAAATCACCCAGTGGAATATCCTCGATGACAACCTCTTCATCACCCTGCTTCAAACGCAACAACCCCGGTAATTCCTGTTCCCAGGCCAGATCAACATCATCACGATACAACCCGTGCCCATACCAACAGCTGTTCTCAGCGGCATGTTGCCGAATATCCTCATGGTCGCCATTGGCTATCACATTGCCACCGTCCGCAGCTGTTTGTTGTATAAAGCCGGTTTTAGCCGCCAGGTAGGAGGCATAGCCACCATGATCCTGCAAATGATCATGGCCCATATTGGTCCAGATGGCCGTGTTGAAATGCAACCCGGCAATGCGCTGCTGAACAATGCCGTGCGATGAAATTTCGCTCACGATGGCATGCACATCTTTCTCACAGGCCGCTGCCAACATGGCATGCATGGTCAACATGGATGGGGTGGTATTTCCGATATCACGAATATCATCGGCACTGCGCATCCAGCCCAGCGTGCCCGTACTCCACACCTGTTTACGCTGATAACGACTCAATGCTTCGCGCAACATCCAGGCAACACTGGTTTTCCCATCGGTGCCTGTGATTCCGTATAAATGACTGCCGACGCCTTCGCTGCGAAACATGCGGCGCAACAGTTGCCCCGCTTTCTCCATGTTATCCAGATGCAAATGCGGTAGATCGGTATCAACCTCGATTCCCACGCTGATAACCGCCACCGCACCATTCAAACAGGCAGCTTCAGCATATTCGCTGGCATGATCCCGACTGCGCGGCAAGCACATCAGCGCATAGCCGGGTTTGGCAAAACGCGAATCATCACAGATACCCATGATGCAGATATCTTCATCGTCCGATGCATCACCCGCATCCAGCCGACCGAAACTCTGCCCCAGATCCCGTAACGAAAACCCATGAGGAAACTCGGCGGTATGTGTCTGCCCTGAATTATTCACCCAGCCATACCTCAAGCATATCTCCGTGCTCCAGCCCGTTGGTATTAGCAGGTTTCTGCCGTCTGACCCAACCGGAACCATGCACATGCAGCCTGATCCCTCGGCTGGCAGCAAAACGCCTGATCTCACGCATCGACATGCCATTCACCGATTCAGCCTCTGTTAGCAAAGCAACATCAGCGATCTCCAGGGTTTTCCAGTCCGGTTCATTCTCGACTCGGGCTGAAACGCCGAGGTAGGGCAATACGCTTTCTGCAATATGCCGGAAAATCGGTGCAGCAACCTGACCGCCATAAATGCTTTTTTTCGGTTCATCCACTACCACGACAATGGCCAGCTGCGGATTATCCACTGGTACCAGACCGGCAAATACGGCATTGTATTTGCCTTTGCTGTATCCACCCCTCGAATTGGGTTTTTGCGCCGTTCCTGTCTTGCCGGCCACAGTGTATCCGACCGGTACAGCCTTCCATCCGGTGCCATCCTTGCTCGTCGCATACTCCATCATGCGCACCACCTGCCGGGCTATTTTTGCCTGCATCACCCGCTCAGGTGCCTGCTTACCCAACTGATCAGCGAACAAGACCGGTGCGACATGCTCTCCTGCATTTGCCAATACGGAAAATGCCGCTGCAAGTTGCAACGGCGTGACAGCGATCCCCTGTCCGAATGCGATGTTAGCTGTTTCGACTGGCCCCCAGCGATCGGGGGGCAGCACAATGCCATGTGACTCTCCACTTAATCCGGTACCGCTTCTGCTTCCGAAGCCGGCCCGCGATAGCGTGTCATAGAGTGCCTCCGGACCAATATCCATAGCCAGCTTGGCTGCGCCAATATTACTGGAATGCACCAGTATCCCGGTAATATCAAGCCAGCCGGCCTTGTGATCATCATGGATAGTGTAGTCGGCAACCCGCATCGAACCATTTTCGCAAAATACGCGTGAATCCGGCTGCCATCGCCCTGATTCAAGCGCTGCCGCAACGGTAAAAGGCTTCATGGTCGAGCCCGGTTCAAACACATCGGTGATTGCCCTGTTACGCCATTCCCCCGGATGAAAGCGGCGATAGTTATTCGGGTTGTAGCCCGGCCAGTTGGCCATTGCCAGAATCGCGCCATCTTTCGGACGCATCACGACAACGGAACCGCCTTTGGCATGCTGTTCGCGCACGCCTTCGGCAAGTGCAGCATAAGCAAGGCTCTGGATCGAAGCATCCAGCGTCAGTGTCATGGCCTTGCCCGGCACAGGTGGCCGAATCCAGCTGCTGTCCGGCAATGAATGCCCCCTGGCATCGCGTCTGACCTGGCGAAGGCCGGGGTTGCCTGTCAACATTGCGTTCCAGGTACGCTCCACACCCTCGAGACCACGACCGTCAACGCCGACAAAACCAAGCAGATGCCCTGTCTCAGGCCCAAGCGGCTGATAACGACGCCACTCCTGCTCCCGGCGAATACCCGGGATATTCAGTGCCATCACTTTTCCCGCTACGGATGGTGGCACCTGTCGGGCCAGCCAGACAAACCCCTTCCGCTTGCGTAGTTTACGCCCCAATTTTGCAGTCGACAGACCAAGTGTTTTTGCCAGAGCAGCGATACGATCGACAGGTACCTCATCGGCAATCGCCGCAATAGACGGGATCTCGACACTTTCAGCTAGCGTGCGCCCCTGACTGTCCAGAATCGGCCCGCGCGGAGCCATGATGGTATATTCACGATAACGCTGTTTTTCCGCTTTGGCACTCAGTGTATCTGCCTGCAGCCACTGTAAATCAACCGCCCGCACCGCCAGCAAAAGTAGCCCCAGCACCAGCAACCCGGCCAGCGCTTCAATGCGGCGACGGACAAAAATCTGCTCGTCCCGGTTCACAGGTGAATCACCTGCATCGGTTTTGGCGGTGCCATGCCCAGCTTGCTGTTGGCATATTGCCGCAACCGCTCAGGGCGGGTCAGGCTCGCCGCTTCAAGGCGCAGCTTGCTTGATTCACGCTGAACCTCCTTATGCTGCGTCACCAAACGCTGTGTCTCCAATGACATTTCGTAACGCAAATGCGATAACCATATCTGGCCTGCCGCCAATACGGCTATGCATAGTGGCAGCAACATCCAGAGTTTAATCCAGCCACTCATCAGTGCAGCCCCCCTGAATATCCAGCCAATTTTTTCGCTTCTGCAGCGGTCAAACGTTGTGCTACCCTCAACATGGAAGATCGACTGCGCGGATTGGCCGTTAGCTCCTGATCGTCTGCACGCAACGGCTTCTTTTGAAGCCAGCGCATGGTAGGTTGTTTGCCACACACACAGATTGGCATTTCCGGCGGGCAAATGCAGGCATGCACCTCTGCCTCTATCAAATCACGAATACGACGATCTTCGCCAGAATGAAAAGAAATAACCGCCAGTTTGCCGCCCGGTTGCAAGTACGACATAGCCGCCCGGATACCTGTATCAATCTGATCCATTTCTCCGTTTACCCAGATACGCAATGCCTGAAAGGTACGTGTGGCCGGATGCGTCTTGCCGAAACGGGCCTGCTTGGGTACGGCATGGAAACAGATATTTTCGAGATCGGCTGTGGAATTCAGCTCACCGACACGGACAGCTTTCAATATGGTGCCGGCAATACGCCGCGCATAACGCTCATCGCCAAAGCTACGTAACACATCAACAAGCTCCCGCTCGGACACATGCTCCAGCATTCGATCCAACGGCTGACCACTTTCCGTATCCATGCGCATATCCAGCGGCCCGTCCTGCCTGAATGAAAAACCGCGTGTTGCATTGTCCACCTGCGGTGAAGAAACCCCGAGGTCGAAACCAATGCCGCTCACCTGCTGCCAGCCCTCGTTCTCAAGTCCGGCCCCGAGTCGGGCAAAATCACTGTGTAATATGGAAAAACGGCTATCTTCCTGCGCCAGTTGTTTACCGGCCACAACAGCCTCGGGGTCGCGATCGAAGGCGAGCAGCCTCCCTTTGTCCGACAGCCTGGCAAGCAGAGCCCTGCTGTGCCCGCCGCGACCGAACGTACAATCAACGTAGCGCCCGTCAGGATCGGAGAACATAGCGTCAACAAAAGCATCCCGGAGCACTGGAATATGTTCGGAGTATTGTTCGGTATGTTGCTTGGTCGTGGCCACATCACAAACCCAGCTCAAAGCTCTGGGCTAACAGCAGATCGGCTTCGAGCTGCTTGTCCCAGCTGCTTTTATCCCATATTTCAAATGTCTCGCCGGCGCCGGCAAACTGGACACTGCGACTTAATGAAGCGTAATCGCGCAGGGCCGGGGAGAGGAGGACCCGGCCCTGGCGATCTGCCAAATATTCCTGTGCCGAACTGATAACAATGCGTTTGTAGGCCCGCAGTGCTTCACTCGGCGGCGTAGCACTGATGCGCTTCTGTAAACGATTCCACTCGCGTTTGGGATAAGCGACCAGACAGCGTGAATGTGGTGTGCGGGTAATAATCAACTGGCCTTCTGCATGGCAATTCTTCAACACATCACGAAATGCAGCAGGGATGCTGACGCGCCCCTTGTCATCCATGTTATTGCTGAACTCACCCTGAAACATTTTGCCAGCCCTCTCCCGCTTTCGTGGCGTGGTCTACTTACCAACTATTCCCCACTAAATGCCAATAATGTCCCCCAATCCACCCTTGTCAACCCCACTTTTCGACTATTTTTCTCCCAATGGGATATTCAGACACAGTTATCCGTTATCCCAAGATCCGATATTGGCATTGGATGCAGGGTGTAATTATTTGGTTTGTATGACATTTTTAAAAATCATGTGATCACCTCGTTGGTGATGAGTAATTTTTCGAAGCACAAGATGAATCAAAGGGTTGCGGTATGCGCCGCATGTCAATGTCGGATTTTGGGGTTATATTTCCCCGGTATTTAAGGAAGTGCTGATTAAATTTGGTTTGATGAGACCGCAATGGGAAATGAAGGAGCTCAAGGCAAAGATTGCAAGGCATAGCACCGCTATGACTCAAATCTTTAACGAAGAAATCGTTCATTTCACATGCAGGATCGCGCATCATGGTTTGATCAGCGCTTCCTTAACAGGGCCTGTTCACAGTAATTCTGATTGAAGCGCTGCTACTCCAAATGAGGCCAGTCAAGGCGCAAGGAGTGAGATTTGATTGTTCTAAATAAACGACGAGTAACGCTGAATGGCCTCGATTGTTTTGAACCAGGCCGGGGCGCAACCCTGCGGAATATGCCATTTTTATACGCTTTCACGTTATTTCTCACTGATGTTCATTCAACACACTTCGCTCGAAATACCATGCAGTGAAACAAAAATGGCTATATCGATACAGTCAAAATTACTGTAAGCAGGTCCTGGTGGGAAAATGTGGGTAGTGTCCCCCAGCAAAGGCGGGTAGTTGATGTTCTGGGAAGAAAAAACTTTGGCGGAAATGTCTGATGAAGAGTGGGAATCACTCTGCGATGGCTGCGGGCGCTGTTGTGTGTGGAAATTCGAGGATGCGGATTCGGGGGAAATCCTCTATACCGACATCCGCTGCAGGCTGTTTGATGATGCACACTGCCGCTGCACGGATTACCGTCACAGAAGCGTGCTGGTGCCTGATTGTATGGAAATCCAGAAGCTGGAAAACAATCAGTTTTCCTGGTTACCGAAGACCTGTGCCTATCGTCTGCTGCACGATGGCAAAACACTGTTCGACTGGCACCCGCTGATTTCCGGCAATCAGAAATCTGTACATCAAGCAGACATTTCTCTGCAGAAAAAAACCGTTTGCGGTGAGCATTTCAGCGAAGACGATATCGTGCGCCACATTGTTGACCCTGATGCATCATAACAGACTATGCCCCTGTAGCAGCGGCAATAGATATGCCGCCTGCTGTGAACCGATCATTGAAGGTGCCGCTGCTGCCAGTGCCGAAGCCTTGATGCGCTCCCGTTATTCCGCCTATGTACTCGGCCACTGGAATTATCTGCATACAAGCTGGCATCCGGATACCCGCCCGTCGAAAGTATCCCCGACCTCTACCGACTGGCTGGGGCTGACGATCATCCATGCAACTGAAAATACGGTCGAATTCATCGCAGGTTTCCGTCAAAACGGAAACATCATGGCGCTGCACGAAACCAGCCGTTTTGCACAAGTTGACGGTCACTGGCACTACCTGGATGGCGATTGCGATGTCTGCGAAGCCGGCCGAAATACTCCCTGCCCCTGTGGCAGCGGCCTGAAAACCAAACGCTGCTGTTCAAACGCGGCCTTCGTCTCAACTTCCCGGCACGCCGACTGGCAAGCAGCTATTGCAGTAAAGCGAGATTAATCAGAGCGCCTGCACTACCCATGATCAACGGACCTATGACATTCTGCAATACACCTGAAACCAGCAGCAGGATAATAATCAAAAAACCGAAGGGTTCGATGCGAGACAGTTGATAAGCCATCGGACCCGGTAACAGACCGACGGCAACACGCCCTCCATCCAGTGGTGGCAATGGCAAAAGGTTAAAGATGCAAAGCACGACGTTGATAATAATTGATGCCTGACACATCAATGCCAATGGCTTGGCGACCCATTCCAGTGATCCTGGCATATTGACTGTCATGGCAAGCACAAGTGTAGAAACAATGGCCAGCAACAGATTGGTTACAGGCCCGGCCAGAGCTACCCAGATCATATCACGTTTGGGATTCCTTAGTTTGCGAAAATCAATCGGAACCGGTTTGGCATATCCAAAAAGGAAGGGTGAACCGACAACCAGCAGTAGCACAGGAATCAACACAGTGCCGATCGGGTCGATATGTTTGACTGGATTCAGAGTTAATCGCCCCATAAAACGGGCTGTGTTATCTCCCAGCTTGTCCGCCACCCAGCCGTGAGCCACTTCATGCAGCACAATAGCAAACAACACAGGCAACGCCCAGGTACTGATTCCCTGTATGATTGCATCAATATCCATGCATGCACTCAAGCATAAATCAACCCGGATTTCACCCATATGTTTCTCACCATCTGTTTGCCGTCAAAACTGCAATATTCAGGAAACTCAGAGTTTTCTTAAAAAGTGGACACCCATTGGTATAGTGTTTCGCCGTGACAAAAATAATTGTGGAAATGAACCCTGTTCTGGTACCAGTAGTGTGAAAATACTCTGGCGTGTGATACTGACCGCAGTGCTGGCTGGCCTTACATGGCTATCCTGGCAGTCGCCTCTACCCGCACCCGCACCGTCATCAGTACAGGTAAGCCTACCGCCCTACCCAACTGGGACAGCCTCCCCAAATACTGCACCCAACTCTCAATCCAGGCTATCCGTGCGATCAGAACAAATGCCTCGACAACAGTTATGGAGAGTTGTCACCCGACGCGTCATTTCAAAAGAAGGTATGATAGAGCTGGAAAAACGCCTTGATGCCATGCATCTTAAACCACTTACCATTCAGCGCAGGGAAAATTTGACCATGCATGTCTTTGATGATGCAGAACCATTTCATAGCAGCCAACAGGCTCACACAGCCGCCAGATTCTGGCAGCAACATAATATTGAAACGACCGTGATTAAAACACACGAAGGTGCCTACCTGATTGGTTTGGGACGTTTCTATCAAGCGAAATATGCTGAAAGCATGCAAAAACAACTGGATCGTGCAGGAAGAAAATACCGTCACCAGCAGCGTACAGTTCCAATTCCCGTCAAACATTTCACATTCCCGCCGACGGATAAGGCAACAGCTGAAACACTATGGAAACAACTTAATACCACTGGCATTATTATGCCGATACTCATACCTGAAGACAGATTTCAGGCGTTATATGGAAACAGCATCCAGCATACCAGCACGAAAAACACAGAAAAAACGAAAGACCCTTTGAACGAATAGAAACATGCCCCCTTTTGAGGCCATGGACAAGGTTAGGCATTGTTCCGGTAAAAATTCAGTCGTTAATCAGCCCGGCGAAACGATCGAATAAATAATCGGCATCCTGAGGGCCGGGACTTGCCTCGGGATGGTACTGCACAGAAAAAATTGGTTTCCCCTTCACCCGCAAGCCTTCAATGGTACCGTCAAACAGGGAGCGGTGCGTGATCTCGACATGCGAGGGGATATGATCATCGGCTACGGCAAACCCATGATTTTGACTGGTAATCTCTATTTTACCCGTCGTTTCATCCTTGACCGGGTGATTGCCGCCACGATGGCCAAATTTAAGTTTGAAGGTAGATAATCCGAGGGCCTGACTCAACAGCTGGTGGCCCATGCAAATGCCAAATATCGGCGTATCCGCATCCAGCAATTCACGGATCGTGTCGACAGCGTAACCGACAGCAGCAGGATCCCCCGGCCCGTTGGAGAGAAAGATACCATCCGGATTCATGGCCAATACATCAGCAGCCGAGGCAGATGCCGGAACAATGGTCACCTTCAAACCACGGTCAGTAAGCTTACGGAAAATATTATTTTTGCAGCCGAAATCAAAAGCAACCACATTTTTGTTGGTCTCAGGTTGATTGAAAGCAACGGCATCCAGATCATAGCTGCCACCCTGCTGCCACGACTCCTGATTCTCACGACTAACCTGACCGACCAGATCGCGTCCTTCCAGCCCTTGCCAGGCGCGAGCCATGGCTACTGCGTCGCCTTCGGACATACCATCGGATGCAATCACACCATTCTGGGCACCGTTATCACGCAGATTTCGAACCAGCGCCCGTGTATCAATTCCTGCAATACCGACTACACCTTGCTCAGCCAGCCACGTATTCAAATCACCTTCGGCCCGATAGTTTGAAGTCAAACGGGCCGGTGCACGCACGATACAACCTCGCACTGAAATCGAATCAGATTCCATATCATCCCGGTTGATGCCAACATTGCCGATATGAGGATAGGTAAAAGTGATAATCTGATCAGTATAAGAAGGGTCGGTGAGAATTTCCTGATAACCGGTCATCGACGTATTAAAACAGACTTCGCCAACTGTATTTCCAACGGCACCAATAGCCTCGCCCTGGAAAATACGCCCATCAGCAAGTGCCAATATTGCCCTAGTCATCGAATCCGCCATACTACGATCACCTCACATTTCAACGCCGCGCAGAGTACGTAATCCCCACATCAAAGTCGAGTTGAAAGCGAAGACAACCGCCGCAGGGTATTATTCTGATGGAGCGGAAAACTTTTCCGGTTACACTGGCCCGAATACTTCATGCGGCCCGACTTGGTCAAAGGTACAGGTGGATGAATATCAATGTTTTTAGAATATTATGTGCATTTGGGACTTGATCTTGGGTTCCGAGTCGGAGTTCCCGAGATCATGAAGAAAACGGGCTGCCATCATGGCTAAATCGTTTTTTGTCTGCCAACGCTGTGGTGCAGAACATCGCAAGTGGATGGGCCAGTGTCCGGATTGCGGTGGCTGGAATTCCATTTCCGAACAGGTTGTTGAACAAGCCTCTGCCCGTGCAATCGGCAAAGGAAAAGTACTGGCCACATCTTCCATCACGGATATCAATCTGGAAGACAGCCCGCGGCGATCCACCTGCATCGATGAACTGGACAGGGTACTGGGAGGCGGACTGGTGCCCGGTTCCGCCGTATTAATCGGCGGCGACCCCGGCATCGGAAAATCCACCGTTCTGCTGCAGGCAGCCGCCAGACTGGCAGCTGCTAAACCCGCAGCAAATCAACCGGCGGCAAACAAACATGCTGCTCCGGTACTCTATATCACCGGAGAAGAATCCGTGCAGCAAGTACATTTGCGAGGTGAACGCATTAGTGCTTTACATCCGAATTTACTACTTGTCTCCGCCTGCGAGCTGGAATCGATGCTGGCCACAATTGATAAAATAAAACCGTCCACCGTGATCGTTGATTCCATTCAAACCACCGTCAGCAACCGCCTGACCAGTGCTCCGGGTACGGTCTCCCAGGTTAGAGATTGCTCTGCGAACCTGATTCAAAATGCCAAACAGCATGGTCATGCCCTGATTCTGGTCGGCCACGTTACCAAGGAAGGTGCACTGGCTGGCCCGCGCGTGCTCGAACACATGGTCGATGCTGTCATCTATTTCGAGGGCGATCGCGGCCATGCCCACCGTATTCTTCGCGCTGTGAAAAACCGTTTCGGCCCGGCCGGAGAAATCGGTGTGTTTGAAATGACCGATGCAGGCCTCGTCGGTATCCGCGATGCTTCCCGCCTGTTCCTGGCCGAGCGCGCCAGAGATACCCCCGGCTCAGTGGTGCTTGCCTGTATGGAAGGCACACGCCCGTTGCTGGTCGAAGTGCAGGCGCTGATTGCACCCACTGTCTATGCCACACCGAAACGTTCGGCTATCGGCGTGGATACCGGACGAGTCGCCATGTTAACAGCCATACTGGAACGGCGCATCGGATTGCCACTATCCCAACATGATGTATATATTAATATCGCTGGCGGCGCCCGTGTTAGTGAACCAGCTGCTGATATGGCTGTGTTGCTGTCCATGGTATCAGCCTATCAGAACAAAGCGATCGCTGAAGACATTGCTGTGTTCGGAGAAGTTGGGCTCACCGGAGAAGTGCGGCCAGTCGGTCAACCGGAAGCCAGAGCCAGAGAGGCTGCCAATCTGGGCTTTGGAACGCTGCTGTTACCAGCCGAAAATCATGAGAGAGTGCAGAAGGCTAATATCGTTGCTAACATGCGTGGCCAGACAGAAGCGTCACTTGCGCTGACACCGATCAGACATTTATCTGAAGCAGCACAGAAATTATTGACCTGAGAGCTACTTGCAAAAGTCTGGGTGGATAAGATGCAATCCCACTTTGAGTGGATTTTCAGGCTGGATTGAGGGGCATGGTGGTTCCATGCCTCGAATATTCAGCTTGAAAATACGTCGAAGTGGGGAGGCAGATTGCCGCTCACGACTTTTGCAAGTGGCTCCTGAGTTTTTTATTTTAACTGGATTGATTGAGGGCTGACTTGAATTTTGTTGATTATATCCTGATAACCATCGTCGGATTGTCGATGGTGCTATCGCTATGGCGGGGCTTTGCGCGAGAGGTGATTTCGCTGATTGGCCTGATTGCAGCATTTCTGGTTGCCAGCAGGCTATCGGCTCGCACCGGTGACTTCCTCAGCCAGTGGATACTCAACCCTACTGTTGCTGATATTGCCGGTTTTATTCTTGTATTCGTGCTTGTCATGATTGCAGTCGGGTTGATTGGTGCAATTATTCACCATTTGGTGGGTGCGGCAGCACTTACGGCTACCGATCGTACACTTGGTGTCTTTTTCGGCGCGGCCCGCGGTGTATTATTGGTTGCACTCTGTTTTCTGGTCTATACATCCTACACCAAACCCGACAAGCCCTGGCTGAAAAAAAGTCTTCTGACGCCCTATGTCATCGAACTCGGTAATATGCTGGGCAATATGATTCCACAAGGTTATCCGTTTTCCAGACAGGGTGCTGCCAAATACGCTTCACCGCAAAACACCCGTTTGCGCATGCGGGATATTATTCCGGCCAGGGATAAAGAAGCGGTAAAATCCATTTTCGAAACCAACAGGAGATGAGATCGATATGACTGTTTCCGACAGCGATGATCACTTCCATGACGAATGCGGCGTCTTCGGCGTATTCAACCACCCCGAAGCAGCCAACCTGACCTATCTCGGCCTTTATGCACAGCAACATCGCGGACAGGAATCGGCCGGTATTGTCAGCACCGATGGCCACAGTTTTTATACCCATCGCGGCATGGGACTGGTGGCGGATATCTTTCAAAAGTCGGATATCAAAACCCTCTCCGGACAGCACAGCATCGGCCATGTGCGCTACTCCACTTCGGGTGAGTCTGGCTTACGCAATTGCCAACCGTTCTCCTATGAATATGCCCATGGCGGCATTGCCATGTGCCACAACGGCAATATAGTAAATGCGCCGGAACTGCGTACACAGCTGGAGAAAAAAGGATCCATTTTCCAGTCCACATCCGATACTGAAGTGCTAATTCATCTGGTCGCAAGAAGCCGGGCATCCAGCATGAAAGAACGACTGGCAGGGGCCGTCAGCAAACTGGCTGGCGGGTTTTCTCTGCTGGTACTGGTTGAAAAACGGCTGGTCGGCATGCGTGACCGTCATGGCATACGACCGCTGGTATTGGGCAAACTGGATAACTCATGGGTACTGGCATCCGAGACCTGCGCCTTTGATCTGGTCGGTGCCACTTACGTGCGCGATATTGAGCCGGGTGAAATGGTTGTGATCGACGAACATGGATTGGAAAGTCTGCACCCGTTCCAATCTGTAACATCCAAATTCTGCGTCTTTGAATATGTCTATTTTGCACGCCCGGATTCAACACTGGAAGGTGTCAACGTCTATCAGGCACGTTATCAGATTGGTTATGAACTGGCCAAGGAATCGCCTGTCGAAGCCGACTTTGTCATACCTGTACCCGATTCCGGCGTGCCGCCAGCCATGGGGTTTGCCGAAGCATCCGGCATCCCGTTTCAAATGGGGCTGATTCGCAATCATTATGTCGGGCGTACATTTATTGAGCCGCAACAAGCGATCAGAAATTTCGGCGTCAAACTGAAACTGAATCCGAACCGTGAGCTGATTAAAGGTAAACGCGTGGTACTGGTGGATGACTCCATCGTGCGCGGAACCACCAGCCGGAAAATTGTTGAAATGGTACGCGCGGCAGGCGCCAA
Source organism: Mariprofundus sp. (assembly GCA_030951095.1). Taxonomy (GTDB): domain Bacteria; phylum Pseudomonadota; class Zetaproteobacteria; order Mariprofundales; family Mariprofundaceae; genus Mariprofundus. Next base: position 26,976 of record JAUZQI010000014.1, read on the forward strand.
AGAAATTCACATGCGCATTTCCAGTCCGCCAACCAGACATTCCTGTTTTTACGGTGTCGACACACCGAATGCAGACGAGTTGATGGCCAATAAAATGGATCTGGAATCCATGCGCAAAGCCATTGGCGCTGACTCGCTGGCATTCGTCAGCTTCGACGGCATGTACAAGGCCGTCGGAAAACCACGCAAAATGCACTGTGACGCATGCTTCTCCGGTGATTATCCTGTACCGGTAGAAAAACAGCGTTCACCTCAGCTTTCACTGCTGCATATTCATACCCGCAAATAATCATGGCATTGCGGCCAACGGTCGTTCTCATCCACGGACTGTTCGGGTTTCGTCAATTATTGTGGCATGACTATTTTCAGGGCGTTCGCCCGTTATACGAAAGCATGGGGCTGCGCGTGATTGCACCCTCCCTGCCATGGGCAGGCAGCATCGAGCAACGAGCTGATGCCCTGGCGAAACAGCTTCGACAAGAAGCAGGCCCCTTGCATCTGATCGCGCACTCGATGGGAGGCCTGGATGCCCGTCGCTGGATAACCTGTCTGGATGGCGCCAGCCGTGCACTCAGTCTGACCACCCTTGCCACCCCGCATCAAGGCTCTGCCGCTGCAGATCAAGTTGGCCAGAGCCTCCCCCCGTTCAGGCTGTTCGCCGGCGTACGTGATCTGACGACGGACAAGATGGAACACTTTAATCAGCATACGCCAGATCACCCCGATGTAGTTTATCGCAGTTACGCTGCCACCCGACCGGTTGCAGAGCATCCGTGGATAGTACGCCGGTATGGCCGCAAAATTCAAATAACCGAGGGCGACAATGATTCACAGGTTTCCGTCCACTCAGCCACTTGGGGTGACCATATTGCCACCCTGCCCTGCGATCATTTTGAGCTGATTTCCAGAAATTTCTGGTTCAATCCATTCCGCCCGAGAGCTGCCTTTGACCCGATGCCCGTTTACAGGGACATCGGCAACTGGATACTACAGTTCTCAACACGCCCCGAATCCGGCAATTAAGGAGCCTCTATGTTTGTCACCATGAATCGTTTTACCATCGACCCCGAGCACTGGGATGATTTTGAGAACCGCTTCAAACAGCGTGCCGGCCTGGTGGACAATGAACCCGGTTTTATCCGCAATACAGTACTCAGACCGCAGGAAAATACCTCGGATCAACATGTCGTCATGACCCTGTGGGAATCACGTCAGGCTTTTGAAGCATGGACAAAATCAGAGTCCTTCCGAAAAGCCCACATGAAAGCTGGCCAGACGCCCAAAGAATGGTTCATTGCACCATCGAAACTGGAAATCTTCGATTCCGTCACCGACTCAGCCGAATAACTCAGACTTAACCTTTCCCTCCCCGGTTGTCCAAGTTCGCAAAGCCCGGACGGTCAGTGGATGTAAGATAATTATGTATCACGTCCCCGGAACTCCCCGGAGAGTGGCCACTATAGTGCAATTACACCGTGTCCCCGGAACTTCTACTGTAAGTCGATTGATTAAAAGATTACGACAATAATCCGCGATTCAAGGGCTGACCCCTTTTTTTTACGAGGACATTAAAAAGTGGGTTGTCATCAAAATGCCTTTTTAGTGTCATTGTTTTGCCATAAAACTGACGTATTCTTTTTTTATGGTTAGTTAATCAAAAAATGACTTCTTAACCCAGTCCTGTATTCGGAGTATATATAATGATAGACAAAGTAATACTCATTGTTCTTGATGGTTTAGCGTATAAGGTTGCCGAGCAATGCATGGGGTTTGTTCAGGCATTAGGTGAGCAAGGCTTGGCGACTCTATACAAAGTACAGTGCGAATTACCCTCTATGTCTCGCCCTCTTTACGAGACCATCCTAACGGGTGTGACACCCACAGTTAGCGGAATCGCTCACAACCAAGTAGTACGTAACTCCAACCAAAAAAGCGTTTTCAGTTTGGCTCGCAAAGCGGGATTGACTACCGCTGCCGCTGCATTTTATTGGTTCAGCGAACTGTATAACGAAAGCCCTTATAATGCTGTGCGAGACCGCCATACTGTAGATACCAAACAACTCATCCAATACGGCTTTTTTTACCACGATGGGCAATACCCTGACAGTCATTTGTACCTTGATGCTGAATTATTACGCCGCTGTTACGACCCTGACTTTCTATTGATTCATCCTATGAGTATTGACGAAGCTGGCCATCGCTCTGGACTTGATAGTTCTCATTACCGCAACACCACTCGCCGATCAGATAAAGAGATATCCGAATACCTTCCAGCCTGGGTTGAAGCAGGTTACCAAATTATCATTACCGCAGATCATGGCATGAATACGGATAAAAACCACGGAGGCTCTTTAGCCGAAGAGCGCGACATTCCCTTATATGTCATTGGCGATCGTTTCTCTCACCAAGCAGGTTGCGCACCGAAACAAACGGAGATTTGTGGCGTTATCTGTGAGCTACTGGGACTCCTCAATCATAGTAAATCTGTGACTGAAAATTTATTACTGAATGAAGAGCATGAACGACCTGAACACAAAGTCATAATGGGGCTCTTCAATGATTCCATAGGGTAATTAACTCGGCGAATTCAACTTGTAAGTGGGGGCAAAAACGGGTCAGGCTTGACTTATGGGGGTTTGAACAAGATGAAAGTACATAATCATCCTATTATGACCGTCCGGGTTTGGCCGATCCACGATGGTTGCCACTGGCACATCCCGGCCACTTTCAGTCATTCGGGATTTAACTACTCGAATTTAATTGGCCTTTGGGGCTGTGTGTTTACATGGAGCGTAAAAATATCTGGCCTTGAGTAATGCCCCGCGACATCAAGAGCTCGTTTCGCTACAGCGGCAAGGTTTGGATCCACATCAGCATAGAGCAAACCCTTTTCCTGATGCATTGGGCCTGCCGTGATCTCACCACCCGGCGCGATCACTACAGAATCACCAGGGTTTATCCATTCTTCTGAGGGGGGGTACAAAGTGTCTCCATTCGGAAAGTCAGCAGGTATGTCACTTTTAGCAAGAACGACGCCGCTGCTTATAACCCAGCAACGCCCCTCTCGAGCAATATGCTGCAGCGTTCCAATCCAGCCATCGCCACTGTCGTAGGTTGGTGCAATATAGACTTCTACACCTTGGGCATAGAGGCTATATCTCGCTAGTGGCATATAGTTTTCCCAACATATCAATGTGCCGACCCTTCCACAGGGAGTATCAACTGCTTTTAAACCAGTGCCATCGCCAAATCCCCATACCATCCGTTCCGGGTTGGTTGGCATTAACTTACGGTGACGGTTATTAATATTTCCATCGGGCCCAATAATGACGACAGTATTGTAGATAGTAGCCTTACTCAGGGTTCCATCTCTTTCGTTAAGACCACAAACGAGTGTTATTGCATGCTTCTTTGCTGTTTCGCAAAGTGGCGCTAATTGATTGGCACTGAGGTCAACAGCACTATCTAACAAACGAGCATGTAGAGACTCACTTATTCCCCAATCCCCGCCTGGTCTTAGACGCCATATCCAGGCAGGGTAACCAGAAATAAACGCCTCTGGAAAAACCACCAGCTCTGCACCATTGGCAACTGCCTGCTCAATCATAAGAACTGCTTTTTCAATTGTTTTTTCACGATCCAGCAATACAGAAGATTCTTGGACGATTGCGATTTTTGGCATGG
>JAUZQI010000140.1 GCA_030951095.1 Mariprofundus sp.
CATTTCTTCCGTAGCCAGCCTCAGCTTTTGAAGCACCTGGCTTTCCCGCAAGCTGTTATCGAGTAGATATTGATATAGCGGCTCACTCAAACCAATTGATCGGTTGGACATCCAAACTCCTTTACATAAAAAATGGGAAAAACAGCGCATAGACGAGACTTGCCACAATAAGGCTGGAAAACATTGTCGGAATACCCACTTTCATCCAGGCAAGCGGCGTTATGGCAGCGCCTTTGATGCCGCACTGCTCCGATTCCGCAATGGCAATCAGATTGGCTGTCGCCCCGATATGCGTGCCATTACCACCTAAGCCAACGCCGATGGCCAGCGCCCACCAGAATGGAGTGATATTGATACCCATACTTTCCAGACCCAGCACAATAGGAATGATGGTAACGGTAAACGGGATATTATCGACAATGGCACTGAGCAGGGCTGAAACCCACATCACGGCTAAGCCGGTAAGCAGCAGCCGTTCAGGATCCCTGGCCAAATCAACCAGTTGCAGGCCGACCCAATGCAGCAGGCCGGACTTTTCCAGGCCACCGACAATAATGAACAGGCCAACAAAGAAGGCCAGTACCGACCAGTTCACTTGCCCGAACAGCGCACCCGGTTCCGGTCGCTCCAGCACCAGAGCCACACACAGGCCGACAAAAGCCACATAGGCCGGGTATAGCCCCATATGATGATGCAGGAAAAACAGCACGATGATCATGGCCAGTACAAACAGTGCGCGTATCAACGCTGCAGGATCACGAAGTGCTTTGTTCTCATTCAGATCGACGTGTCTGCTTACCTTGGTCAGGTGACGACGAAAGAGAAACAGGATCAGCACAACAGTACACGCCCAGACTGCTGCGATTGGGGGCCCCATGTGGATAATAAAGCGGGTAAAATCGATGCCTGCAGCCGAGCCGATCATGATGTTTGGCGGGTCACCCACCAGAGTGGCCGCACCTCCAATATTGGAGAGCATCGCTTCAGCCATCAGAAATGGAAGCGGATTGACTTCCAGTATGCGGGCGATCAGCACTGTGATCGGTGCAAAAATAATCACTGTGGTGACATTATCGAGAAACATACTGATCAGGCTTACTGCAAGACTGAGATAGATCAGTAGCAGCCTCGAGTCACCATGTGAAAGCTTGGCCAGCACAATGGCCACATATTCAAAACCACCGGTTGGGCGCACCATCGCCACCACCATCATCATCGCCGTGAGCAGCAGAATGGTATTGCCGTCTATCGACTGGATAGCGAGATCCTGAGAGTAAAAACCTGCGTAAGTTCCCACACCGATCATCACTACTGCGCCGATGATGGCAGCACTGGTGCGGTGCAGGAGTTCACTGAAGATGAGTACATAGGCAGCAAACATGATGCCCAGTGCAATGAACATATTCGTGGTCAGCTCAACAGGCAGCTCAGCCATGATTAAAATTTGTGGTAGTTGAGCAGCAGACTGGCAATGCGCATGCGTGTGATCACACCGACATACTCGCCATCATCAAGCAGGAAAATATAACTGGAGTTAAACTTCTCCATAATAGACAGCGCTTTTAGCACCGGAGATGTGGGTGTAATTGTAGCGACGTTTTCAATAACAAAAGTCTCAACAGACAGCTTCAGCATATCACCGTTAATGATTTCCGGTGTACTCTCACTACAGATAGCATCACCAAGCATATGAGCATGGTGAATCATATCCTGTGGAATGCAGAGCTGCCGGAACGTGTTACGCAGTGAGAATCGTCCGGTGATCTGGCCATCACTGTTGCAGAAGGGAATGCCACCGACATTATGGGTGACACATTCACGGAAAGCTTCACCGATATTCATGCCGCTATGGACCATGCCGGTTGGAATCACCACATCCATCAGTTTCATATGAACCTCCGTTCACCCTGCCCTCTAAATAGAGGATAGTCGGAAATGCATCCTATTGCACAAACTCCAGTTCAGTAAGCGCCTGCAACGCATGAGATAACTGCTCTTCACTGAATACGGCAATGGCATGGCGCTGCAGTAATTTTGTTGTAACACCCGTGCCGCTGACTTTGTGTTTGCAAAACGTACCATCATTCACGCGTGTTACGCCGCAGGAGGGACTGCCCTCTTTAAGTACAGCAATCTGAACCTTGTGTTTGATACATAAGGCCAGCGCTTTTTCTGCCCCTTCGACAAAGGCATCAGTCACATCAGCTCCATTTTCCCTTTGCACGCGGTTATTACCACGCAAAACAGCATCGGCATCACCATCGATAATTTCAGCCGCAGGGCGTGGGATCGGCAGGCCGCCGGCCACTTCAGGACAGAGGGCTATGATTCGCCCTTCTCGCTGCAATTGCTCCAGCAGGCCGCCCTGACGACAATCACCGCCGTCATAACGAACCTTCTCTCCAAGCAGGCAGGCACTGACCAGAATCTTCTGCATGGGATCAAACTAAGACCTGTAGTCGCACATCGGCAAGTAAAAAAAACCAGCAATAGACGCACGCTCACAAGCCTAATACTGTAGGCAACCATGTTACGCATTTATTTTACCCGCTGGCTGTTCATCATTTCAGTTGTTTGCACAACCACTGCCGGAGCAGATGAGCCAGCCAAAGCTTTGCCCAAGTGGGAGCTGGGTCTGGCTGTCGGTGTCGCATCGTTGCCCCAGTACATGGGCAGCGATGAGCGGTATGCATTTGCAGCACCACTGCCGTATTTTATTTATCGCGGGGATCGGGTGAAAATGGATCGTGGTGGCCTGCGCGCCGCCATATTCGACCTCGAACAACTGAGCCTGGATGTTTCTCTCGGTGCAGGTTTGCCTGTACGCAACGCCAACCGCGCCAGAGCAGGTATGCCCACGTTAAATTTCAATCTGCAGGCCGGGCCTCGTCTGAACTGGAGCGTTCATGAAGATTCAGGCAGCTCCCTCAACCTTCGCTTTCCCGTTCGTGGTGTTCTCGACACTTCGGGCTCCCTTCTTGGCTGGCTAAGCGAGCCCGACATTCAACTCCGTTTCAAGCCACATTCAGACCTCAAAATTGAACTGAAGAGCGGCTTGCTATTCGCTACGAAAAAATACCACGCGACCTACTATGATGTGCCGCCAGCTTTTGCAACACCGACACGCCCGGCATTTCAATCCGGGGCAGGTTTACATTCCATATCCGCTTCGGCCAAGCTGGT
>JAUZQI010000141.1 GCA_030951095.1 Mariprofundus sp.
GTCGTGCAGGGCATGCGTGAATGGATTCACAACTGGAAAAAGAAAGGCTGGAAAACTGCTGGCAAGAAACCAGTGTCAAATCTTGAACGCTGGCAAGCACTGGATAAACTGGCCTCCAAACATGAAGTTACATGGCAGTGGGTGAAAGGGCATGCCGGTCATGAAGGCAATGAGCGCGCTGATGAACTGGCGCGTCAGGGCGTTCCGGATTCAACCTGAGCAGGAGAATCAGGCGTTTGGTTTTCCGCCGCTTCAGAGTCATCTTTAGGCTTCACCCCGAATGAAACAACATGCATCTGTACCGGCCTGTCCTGGGATAAATAGCTTCCAGCAGGAATAATATGCAAACCTGAACCGTTGCGCGGATAGTATTTGATTCGATCAGTCTTTTTCACATCATCCAGAATTAGCGATGTGCCGCCCGCAGGATGCAAACCTGAACGGTCATCGCAGCATAGCGTGAAGTTCTTTTTCTTATTCACCTGATTCTCATCATAACGTTGAATGGCCGTATCATTGAATTTTACAGGTTCATTAACACCATCCGGTTGCAGGCGTAACCATAATTCTCTGCCGGCAGGGGCCGGCGCTGCCGCAGGCATCTGACCGGAAACCAGAAACTCCAGCGCCCATGGCTCGTCAATCCGCCTGCCCAAATGATGGTCGCCAACCACCTCAGCATTGTCTGCCCAAGGTAGCCATGCATGAGGAGGAGTCACTGCCATGTCGCCTTTTAACAAATTCCATTGTTTTTTGGCATAGACATTCAACACATTTTTGCCCTCCAGTTCACTGCCATCAAAGCTGTTAAGTTGCCATAAAAAATCACTACCGGGCAATAACTCTGATGCCTGAATGTTACCCGTATATGCGATAGCGCCAATGTCGACCAATAGATTGGCAATATTGGTGCCGAAGTGCGGGGTAGACAGAAATAAAATACGACGTACCGGATTATCAACATGCTCAGACAGGTATTGGCGTAACAGCAACCCACCCATGCTATGAGCGATGATATCAACCTTTGGATACTTTATCAGATAGGTATCGAGTTGTTCCTCCAGTAGTTCCAGCGGTGGATAGCGATTGGCCACGATGCCGGTTCGATAGTTAAAAAAGTAAATATCGCGGTGCAACTGCTTTTCCATCAGCATCAATATACGCGGACTCGGCCAACTGAATTCGCCGCCGTTCCAGCCATGAATCAGAATGACAGGCACTGCATCGGGATAATCCGCCTGCACCTGTTGTTCATACAACTCCCATTCGTTCCACAGATTGGAAGAAACCTGCCTGCTGGTTTTGGCCGAGCACGCAACCAGAACGACCATGCAAAGCGCCAGAAATAACCGAAAAGAAAGCCGTAACATGTCGCAATTATCAATGATAAACGGAGCGTTGCCAACTACCGTGGCAGAAAATGCCGCTTGGCAAGGTGATGTGTGTATGGTCGGATTGGCTGTATGAAGATGTTCTTTGATTTTTTTCCTGTTCTACTGTTTTTCATCGCCTACAAGATGTATGACATCTACACGGCCACGGCAGTCTTAATTATAGCCTGTGCCATTCAGACTTTTGGCCACCGCATTATCAAAGGAAAGTTTGAAAATACCCACCTGATTACGCTGGTGCTTGTCGCCCTGTTCGGTGGGCTTACATTGTTATTGCACGATGAAGTGTTCATCAAATGGAAACCAACTGCGATTAACTGGTTGTTTGCTCTGGTGTTTATCGGCTCGCAGTTCATTGGCAAAAAAACTGTTATCGAGCGCATGATGGGGGCAAATATCACGCTTCCATCGGCCATTTGGATCAAGCTGAATGTCGCGTGGTCGCTATTCTTTATTGCACTCGGCGCTCTCAATATCTATGTCGCATTTTCATTCGATACCGCGACATGGGTCAACTTCAAATTATTCGGCCTGATGGCTCTGACCTTCGTATTCATTATCGCCCAAAGTTTTTATCTGATGCCCTATCTGAAAGAAGCCGAAACACCAGATCACGACTGAACACAGCTGCCACGTAAATATTTCTATTCAGGGCCTGTTCACACTAACACGCATGGATTTTCCCACTCCGAGCTATGCAACATTACCACAGGGCGGAAAAAATCATGCCGGCGCGTTATTTGTCCCATGTTAAGAAAGCATTTGAGCAACTACGAAAAGATTGAACAACGCCCGGCATTTTAATCCCTTTGGGTTCAATTTCCCGCAGCTTGCTGCGTTCTGAAAGTATGTTGCAATGGAATCTTCCGAGCAACTTATTCTTAATATCCCGTAGTTTGCTGCGGGGTAGTTTATTCTCGACCCGAAACAGGTTTTGACAAACCAGACCATGCACAAAAAAGGCCCCGCAAATGCGGGGCCTTATAAGTTTTCAGGCAGATCGGTTATGCTTCCGCGGCCTTATCTTCTACTGCCTCAGCGCCGACTTCATCAATCAGTTCAATGACAGCCATCGGGGCAGCATCCCCGGCGCGAAAGTTGGTTTTGATGATGCGCGTGTAACCACCGGCTCGATCAGAGCAAGCTTCTGCAACATCGCCAAACAGCCGATCAACGATCGGACGATGGCGCAGCTTGGCCAAGGCCTGCCGACGGGCATGCAAATCACCGCGTTTAGCCAAAGTAATCAGCTTTTCAACATAGGGTCGCAGGGCACGGGCTTTGGGCTCCGTGGTCTCAATGCGGCCATGTGTCAGTAATGCTGTAGCGAGATTGGCCATCAGCGCGCGACGGTGACCGCTAACCAGTCCCAGAGAACCATGATGTTTACGATGTCTCATCTCTAACCTCTTATCTTATTCAGTTTCTAGCGGGGCTTCCGCAGCATCCTGCGGTGGCCAGTTTGGCAGTTCCATGCCAAGTTCCAGCCCCATATTTTCCAGCACTTCCTTGATTTCATTCAAGGACTTACGGCCAAAGTTTGGTGTCCGCAGCATAGCCTGTTCGCTGCGTTGAACCAGATCACCAACGCGGAAAACATCATCAGACTTGAGGCAATTCATAGAGCGCACTGACAGATCAAGATGTTCAATAGGCTGTGCCAGTAATTCTTCCAGAGCATTATCATCTTCTTCTTCAACTTCGATCTCGGTGACCGCTGTAAAGTCAACAAACACAGCAAGCTGCTGCTCAATAATGCGGGCCGCCTCGTTGACAGCCTCTTCTGGTGTTATGGCTCCATTTGTCTCAACTTCCATAATGAGCTTGTCATAATCGGTACGCTGACCGACACGCGCTGATTCTACACGTGTAGCCACACGGATAATCGGGGCAAAAGAAGCATCTACCAGCAAAGAGCCAACCGTGCGATTTTCAACTTCACGTTCGCTGGCAGCATCATAACCACGACCCTTTTCTACTTTGGCTTCAATCTTAAGGTGCCCATCATCATTCAGGTGAGCCAAAACAAGCTCGGGATTCAACACCATCAGCCCAGCTGGACACTGAATATCACCGGCAGTCACCACGCGAGATCCCTTTACATCCAGTGAAATCTTGGCCGCATCATCACTTTCCATGCGGATATTGAGATCTTTCAGGCTCAGGATAATGTCCATAACATCTTCACGGACACCCTTGATGGTATCATATTCATGCGACACACCATCAAAAACAACCGATGTGACCGCTGCACCTGGCAGGGAAGACAACAGCATGCGACGCAAACTGTTACCAATCGTAGTCCCATAGCCACGTTCTAGCGGTTCGAACACAATTTTTGCAGAGCGGCCGGGAATATTCTCTTCAACGCTAATATTATGCGGATTGATCAATTGCATGAAATGAGCCTCATTGTTTATCTTGAAAAAACTTACTTGGAATAAAGTTCGACAATCAGTTGTTCGCGAATACCCGGATCCAGCTGGTCGCGTGCAGGCATCTCACGATAAGTACCCTGACGGGTAGGTAGATCCACATCCATCCATTCTGCAGTGCCGCGAGTACCGGCTGCTTCAGCAGCAGCATTGATCCGCAGATGTTCCTTGGCACTGTCAGCAAGTTCCAGACGTGAACCAACGCTTACACGAAATGAAGGGATATTGGCAATATTGCCGTCCACCTTCACCAGTTTATGGCGTACAATCTGACGTGCTTCTGTACGGGAGCTGGCCAGACCCATGCGATACACCACATTGTCCAGACGGGACTCGATCAACTGCAGCAGATTCAAACCGGTTACACCCTGCATACGGTCAGCATCCTTGAAATAGCTCAAAAACTGCTTTTCCTGCAAGCCATAGATACGCTTGACTTTCTGTTTTTCACGCAGCTGCAAACCATAGTCGGATACTTTGCTGCGACGATTCTGACCATGCATGCCCGGTGCATAAGGGCGGCGTTCGATCGGACATTTGTCCGAATAACATTTACTGCCCTTGATGTATAACTTTTCACCTTCGCGTCGACAAAGGCGACACTTGGCTTCCAAATAACGTGCCATCTAATAATACTCCTAAACGCGGCGCCGCTTTGGCGGGCGGCATCCATTATGGGGGATTGGTGTGACATCACGGATCGAGATCACATTGATGCCAGCTGCGGCAATTGCCCGCAGCGCAGACTCACGGCCACTTCCAGGACCACGAACCAGAACAGAACAATTTTTCACGCCATGATCCATAGCCTTGCGGGCGGCCTCTTCGGCTGCAACCTGAGCAGCAAACGGCGTACTCTTGCGTGATCCTTTAAAACCGGAAGCGCCACTGGTAGCCCAGCAAATTGCGTTACCTGATTCATCGCTGAAGGTAATGATTGTGTTGTTAAAACTTGCCTTGATATGAGCAACTGCATTGGCAATGTTTTTGCGAACGCGTTTCTTACCAGCGGCTTTTTTTGGTGCAGCCATCAATTATCCCCTGTTACTTCTTCTTGCCCGCAACAGTACGGCGCGGACCTTTGCGCGTACGGGCATTAGTTTTACTACGCTGACCACGAACCGGCAAACCCCTGCGGTGACGCAGGCCACGGTATGTGCCAAGATCAGTCAAACGTTTGATATTCATCGTCACTTCACGACGCATATCACCTTCCACAGTGAAGTCACTGTCAATCACTCCACGAATTCTGGCAACGTCTCCATCGCTCAGATCTTTCACACGTGTTTCTGCATTGATTCCTGCTTTGGCAAGAATCTGCTTTGAACTGCTCAGACCAATACCAAAGATATAGGTCAACGCCACTTCAATGCGTTTCTGAGTCGGAATATTTACACCGGCTATACGAGCCACTTACTGCCTCCTTAGGTCTTAAGAAAAAGGTCGCGAACCATAGCCATGACGGCAACGTCGCGCAACTTCCTTAACCCTGACGCTGTTTATGTCGTGGATTTTCACAAATAATGCGAACAACGCCTTTACGGCGAATGACACGACATTTATTACACATTTTTTTGACTGATGCACGGACTTTCACGCCTGCACCTCCTCAATTCTTGTTATGCTTACTGGCCCGATCGCCTGCAGCTTACTTTTCCCGATAACTGATACGCCCGCGTGACAAATCGTAGGGAGATATCTCTACTGTTACATTATCGCCTGGCAAAATTCGGATATAATACTTACGCATCTTGCCTGAAATCGTACACAATAACTCATGGCCATTTTCCAGCTTCACCTTGAACATGGCATTTGGAAGCTTTTCAACTACTTCGCCGGACATTTCAATAATATCTTCTTTTGCCATGCCTACTTGATTACCGCCTCTTTCAGTGCGGCGTATACCGCATTCATTTCTCCGCTGGCATCCAGTCTGAAAAAACCATTCTGATGCCGATAAAAATCAAGCAATGGTGCCGTCTGCTCACGGTAGACTTCCAGTCGATGGACTATCACATCTTCGCGATCATCATCCCTCTGGTACAATTCCCCACCACAGCGATCACAGCACCCTGATTTTAGGGGCGGCGAATACTGCCTATGAAATCCAAAACCGCAAGCCTTGCAGATCATCCTGCCACACAGCCGTTTCAACAGGTTTTCTTCCGGTGCATCCATGAACACAACTCTGTCAATTGACAGCCCGTGTTTGTCCAGCATGGCATCCAGCGCTTCTGCCTGTGTCACATTGCGCGGAAAACCGTCCAGCAGAAAACCACCAGTGCCTCCACCAACAATGCGATCCTCAATCATAGCCACAACTACCGCATCTGGAACCAGCTGGCCGGCATCCATAAACTGCTTGGCCTGCACGCCTGCTTCTGTTTCATTACGCACGGCAGCCCGTAAAATATCACCCATAGCCAGATGTGACAGGCCATACTCGGAAGTAAATTTCTCGCCCTGCGTACCTTTACCGACACCGGGGGGGCCAAACACAATCAGGTTCATCAAGTCAGGTTTTTATTTACCGGTTTTCAAACGGGCTTTCTTCATCAAACCCTCATACTGATGACTCATCAGGTGAGACTGAATCTGCCCCATCGTGTCCATGGTCACCACAACAACAATCAGCAGCGATGTACCACCGAAATAAAACGGCACGGACAACTCGGAAATCAGCCACTGCGGCAACAGACACACCAGACTCACATACGCTGCTCCCACCACGGTAATACGGGTCAGAACATTATCGACATAATCGGCAGTCTTCTGGCCTGGACGAATACCGGGAATAAAACCACCATTTTTCTTCAGATTATCAGCCGTATCTTTCGGGTTGAACACAATCGCCGTGTAGAAAAAACAGAAGAACACAATCAGCGCCGTAAACAAAGTCATATACAACCATGCACCCGGCGACAGGATGGCAGATAAATCGCCCAACCAGCTAAATCCTTCCACGCCCTTGGTGAACTGGGCGAACGTTGCAGGCAACAGGATCAACGAAGAAGCAAAGATCGGCGGAATCACGCCAGCCGTATTCACTTTCAACGGCAGAAACGATGACTTGCCGCCGTACATACGATTGCCCACTTGTCGTTTGGCATACTGAATAGGAATCCGGCGCTGTGCGCGCTCAAACCAGACCACCGCAGCGGTTACGGCCAAAGTCATAGCGAACAGCAGCAAGACCACAAATGGCGAATATTCGCCCGTGCGGGCCAGTTCTAACGTACCGCCGACAGCAGATGGCAAACCAGCTGCAATGCCAGCAAAAATGATCAGGGAAATGCCATTGCCGATACCACGTTCGGTAATCTGCTCACCAACCCACATCAGGAATACAGTTCCGGAAACCAGTGTCACCACTGTCATGGCGCGGAAAGCCAGTCCCGGCTCAATCACCACCGACTGCCCTCCTACCGAGAACGATTCCAGACCAATAGAAATACCAATGGCTTGAAACAGTGCCAGTCCAACTGTTCCGTAACGGGTGTATTCGGTAATCTTTCGCCGCCCTGCTTCACCCTCTTTCTTTAGCTGTTCCAGCCTGGGTGATACAACCGTCATTAACTGAATAATAATTGCGGCCGAAATGTATGGCATGATACCGAGCGCGAAAATTGTCAACCGGGACAGCGCACCACCGGAAAACATATCGAACATGCCCAGCAACGAGCCCTGCGCCTGATTAAAGAACTGTGCCAGAATGCCGGCATCAATACCGGGAACCGGAATATGCGCGCCGATGCGGAACACAATCAGCATAGCCAACGTAAATATGATACGGTTTTTCAGTTCGGGAATCTTGCCTATATCTCCGAAACCACCCAGTGCTCCCACTCCAGAATTAGGCATATGACTACGCCTCGACAGAAGGAAGCTTAAGCGTGCCGCCAGCTGCTGCGATCTTGGCGGCAGCCTGAGCGGAAGCCGCTGTCACGGACACGGTCAGCTTTTTAGTCAGTTCGCCATTACCCAGCAATTTAATGCGGTCAACAGCACTACGAACCAAACCCGCTTCATACAGAGCAGCTGCATCTACCGTAGCGCCATCATCAAAGGCATCCAGACGGGCCAGATTCACGACCTGAAAATCATTATCCTTGAGCGGTGTAAAACCGCGCTTGGGTACACGACGAATCAGTGGCATCTGACCACCTTCAAATCCCCGTGCCACCTTGCCACCAGTACGTGACTTCTGGCCTTTATGCCCACGTCCGGCAGTTTTTCCATTCCCGGTTGCGATTCCTTGGCCCTTGCGCTTACGCGATGGACGTGAACTTGCATCTGCTTTGAGTTCATTCAGTTTCATCGTTTACTCTCCGGATTCAATACGAACAAGATGACTGACTTTATTCACCATGCCGCGGATGGATGGTGTATCTTCGAGTTCGACAACCTGATGCATGCGGCGCAGTCCCAGGCCGATCAGCGTAGCCCTCTGATCTTTAGCGTAACCGATACCGCTTTTAACCTGGCGTACACGAATTGTTGTTTTGCTAGCCATTTGAATACTCCTGATTACGCTGTTTTGCCGCGACGGGTAGCAATCTGCTCGGGGCTTTCCAGCGACCTCAAACCATTGAATGTAGCACGCACAGTGTTGATTGCATTGCGAGAACCCTGTGATTTGGTCAGCACATCTTTAACGCCAACGGCATCAAGTACGGCACGAACTGCAGAATTGGCAATCACGCCGGTACCTTCCGATGCAGGTTTGATCATAATTCGACTTGCATCCTGAATACCGATAACCTGATAGTGAATCGTATTGCCTTTGCGTGGCACATGTATCAGTGATTTTTTGGCAATTTCGCTTGCCTTGCGAATCGCTTCAGGAACCTCTTTGGCTTTGGCATGACCAAAACCAACATGTCCATTACCATCACCTACAACCATCAGAGCAGAAAAGCTCATGCGTCGACCACCTGATGTGGTCTTGGCAATCCTATTAATGGTAATCAGTTTCTCTGTCAGGTCCAATTCATCTGCGTTGATCATCTAATATACTCCTAGAACTTCAGGCCGCCGGCGCGAGCGCCTTCAGCCAATGCCTGTACGCGACCATGATAGGCAAAGCTACCACGATCAAATGCTACTTCGCTGACGCCAGCTTTCACGGCGCGCTCTGCAACCAGTTTACCTACTTCTTCAGCGCCGGATTTATTGCCGCCATTTTTGATGCTCGCATCAAGACTGGATGCAGCTGCCAGCGTGATGCCGCTGGCGTCATCAATTACCTGTGCGTACACATGGCGAGCCGAGCGAAAAATGCTCAGGCGCAAACGACCGGTTGCCTTGACACGCGCACGCACCTTGCGGGCGCGGCGCACTGCACCATTTTTTTCATAACGTTTTAGAGCCATCTGTCTATCTCCTATCTTTAAAAAGGCTTACGCCTTTTTGCCTTCTTTCATAGCTACGTACTCATCCACGTAGCGAACACCTTTACCCTTATAAGGTTCCGGCGGACGGAAAGCTCGAATTTCTGCAGCCACCTGGCCAACTCTCTGTTTGTCAATACCACTGACAGTGATAATGCTCTTCTCCACGGCAGCTTCCACACCTTCCGGCAACAGATACTCAACCGGGTGAGAAAAGCCCAGTGCCAAGTTCAGCTTCTTGCCCTGGGACTGCGCACGATAACCAACACCACGCAGTTCCAGTTTTTTCTCAAAACCCTTGGTTACGCCGGTTACATTGCTCGCCAGCAGCGCACGAACCAGTCCATAGAAAGACTTGGTCTTTTTGGTTTTCATGTCGGAACAGAATACAGACAATACATTGCCTTCCTGTTCTACAGTGACACCCGGAAACAGCGGAGAGGTCAGTTCACCCTTGCTACCTTTGATGGTGACAGAATTCGCAGCAACGCTCACTTCAACACCAGCCGGAATCGTAATAGGTTGTTTACCAATACGTGACATATCTACCTCAAAAAACCGTACACAGCACTTCGCCGCCCACATGGGCTGCACGTGCTTTCTTATCAGACATAATTCCCTGCGATGTGCTGATCACAGCAACGCCGTATCCATTTTTGACGCGCGGCAGCTCATCAGCAGATGCATACACACGACGACCGGATTTGGACACGCGGGTGATTTCCTGGATAATAGCCTTGCCTTCGTCATCATAACGCAGTGTCAAACGCAGGAACCGATGGCCTTTATGGTTATAAGCTTTCACTGCAGCGATATAACCTTCTTCTTTCAAAAGCTCAGCCATGCTCAGCAATATGTTGCTGGCAGGCAGTTCAATTCGTTCAATTCCAGCCGTCTGCGCGTTACGAATACGCGTCAGCATGTCGGCAATTCGATCCATCATCATAATTCTATCTCCTCACCAGCTCGACTTGATCATACCGGGAATCTCACCGGCAAGGGCGTGCTTACGCAGGCAGATACGGCACATACCCAGCTTGCGATAGACCGAGTGCGGACGACCACACAGCTGACAGCGTGTATAAGCGCGAACTTTAAATTTTGGTTTGCGATTGCATTTGGCAATCATTCTTTTCGAAGCCATGGTGCAGCCCTCTTAGTTACGGAACGGCATACTGAATTGCTTCAGCAATGCGCGTCCTTCATCATTGGTATTAGCCGTGGTGCAGATGGTGATGTCCATACCCCGCACTTTATCTACCTTGTCGTATTGGATTTCAGGAAAGATAATCTGTTCCTTAATACCCAGCGTATAGTTGCCGCGACCATCAAATGATTTTGGCGACACACCCTTGAAATCGCGGATTCGCGGCAACGCAACATTGACCAGGCGATCCAGGAACTCCCACATCTGGTCACCACGCAGAGTGACACGGCAACCGACCGGCATACCATCGCGCAACTTGAAGTTAGCAATAGATTTACGGGCGCGTGTAATCACCGGTTTCTGGCCTGTAATGGCAGTCATATCGAAGAGCGCACCTTCAATCAGCTTGGAGTTCTGCGATGCTTCACCACATCCCATGTTCACTACGATCTTTGAAATCGCAGGAACCTGCATTGGATTGCTATAGCTGAACTCTTTTTTCAGAGCGGGAGCCACTTTGTCTTTATAAATTTCTTTCAATCGAGCCATTGTTCTATCTCCTAGCTATCCAGCACTTCGCCGCATGAACGGCAGGTGCGGACTTTACGACCATCTTCAAGTGCTTTTACACCAAGACGAACACCGGTTTTACACTTGGCACAGAAATACTGCACGTTGGAAATATTCAATGGCGCTTCCTTTTCTATAATACCACCGGAATTGTGCTCGGTCTGGCGTGTATGGCGTTTGATCATGTTCACCTTGGCAACAAGTACGCTGCCATCAGCTCTGAGTACCTTGATCACTTTGCCACGCGCACCTTTGTCGCGTCCGGCAATTACAACCACTTCATCATCTCTGCGAATTCTGGTTTTCACCATGCTAGTCATCTCTCTATCGCCTCACTTCTTACAGTACTTCAGGTGCCAGGGAGACAATTTTCATATATCCCTTATTACGCAATTCGCGCGTAACTGGCCCAAAAATACGTGTCCCAAGCGGCTCATTTTGCTTGGACAGCAATACCGCTGCATTTTCATCAAAGCGGATGGAGGAACCGTCAGCACGACGGAATTCCTTGGCTGTACGCACCACTACAGCGCGCTGCACTTCACCCTTCTTCACTTTTCCGTTTGGCATGGCTTCTTTTACAGCCACAACAATCACATCTCCAACGCTTGCATAGCGGCGCTTGGAACCACCCAGCACCTTGATGCATTTAACGCGACGTGCACCTGAATTATCTGCAACCTGCAGTACGGTTTCAGTCTGAATCATGGCAAAACCTCCTTACAGCTGCTCAGCGCGAGTCAGGACAGTCTCCATAACCCAACGCTTGCGACGGGAAATAGGGGCTGACTCAATGATGCGAACAGTGTCACCGATATTGCAGGTGTTTTCCGCATCATGCGCCATATATTTTTTGTGCGAACGGACAGTTTTACGATAACGGGGGTGCAAAAATTTACGTTCCACCTGTACAATCACAGTCTGCTCAGCCTTATTACTCACAACGACCCCTTCCAGGGTGCGCTTGTTACTCGATGCCTCGGACATGTCTCTATAGCTCCTTAGCTGCGCTCAGCCAGAATGGTTTTGATACGGGCGATCTCGCGACGTACCTGGCCAACACGGGCCGTATTATTCAATTGCATGGTTGCTCTCTGGAAACGCAGCTTCATGTGCTCAGCTGCCAGTTCATCCATACGTTCTTTCAGATCAGATTCCTTCATAGTACGCAGATCTTTTGCATTCTTGATATCGCTCATCGTCCTACTCCACGCACGACAACTTTGGTTCTAATCGGCAACTTGGCTGCTGCAAGTTCCAGTGCCCCGCGTGCCACTTCTTCATCAACGCCATCCATTTCATACAGGATACGACCTGCACGTACCGCTGCCACCCAGAATTCCGGTGAACCCTTGCCTTTACCCATACGGACTTCGGCAGGCTTTTTGGAAACAGGGAGATCCGGAAAAATACGAATCCAAGTACGCCCCTGACGCTTGATATGACGAGTCATGGTAATACGTGCAGCTTCAATCTGACGAGCCGTAATTCGACCGGGTTCCATAGCTTTCAGACCATACCGTCCGAAATTCAAGCTAGCTCCACGCGGACTCTTGCCACGGATGCGCTGCAGCTCTTTATGATGCTTGCGCCAGCGAATCTTTTTAGGTTGCAACATGGTGATTAATCCTCTTAAACGTTTTTATGCGCTTGTGTCTTGAGTGTCGCCCAGCTTGATGCCGTTGAATACCCAGACTTTGATACCAATAATACCGTAGGTTGTATTGGCCTCTGCAAAACCATAATCAACATCAGCTCGCAGCGTATGCAAAGGTACACGACCCTCGCGATACCATTCGGTACGGGCAATTTCAGCACCACCCAAACGGCCTGCACAGTTAATACGCACGCCTTTGGCACCCATACGCAGCGCACTTTGTACAGCACGCTTCATGGCACGGCGAAAAGCCACACGGCGTTCCAGCTGGAAAGCGACATTTTCCGCCACCAGTTGCGCTTCAGCTTCAGGGCGTCGTACTTCAACAATAAATACTTGTACTTCACGGCCAAATTTACGAACCAGTTCACCGCG
>JAUZQI010000142.1 GCA_030951095.1 Mariprofundus sp.
GCGGAAGCCATCAACCCGTATCTGGCCTTTGAAACCTTGAGCGACATGAAACGTCAGGGACAATTGCCAGATGAGTTAAGCGACAAAGAAATCGAGAGCCGTTACATCAAGGCGGTCGGCAAAGGCTTGTTCAAGGTGATGTCCAAGATGGGTATTTCCACCTACCAATCCTATTGCGGCGCGCAGATTTTCGAGGCTATCGGTCTGTCCAGTAAATTTATTGCAAAATACTTCACCGGTACGCCGACCCAGATCGAAGGCGCAGACATGGCTGAAATTTCTCAAGAAGCAGCCCAACGACATATTGATGCCTTCCGTGGCGTCATGATCTACAAAAATGCGTTGGATATTGGCGGTGAATATGCATGGCGAGTACGTGGTGATGAACATACACTAACACCGGAATCTATTGCTAAAGTGCAACATGCAGTGAGAACTTCTAACTATTCATTATATAAAGAATATGCCGCCATTATTAATAACCAGACAGGAAAATTGAAAACACTGCGTGGCCTGTTTAAATTCAAGGGTGGCACATCAATTCCTCTGGAAGAAGTCGAACCGGCCACTGCCATTGTAAAACGCTTCGCCACCGGCGCCATGTCCTTCGGTTCCATTTCCCACGAAGCACATTCCACCCTGGCTATCGCCATGAACCGTCTGGGTGGCAAGTCCAATACCGGTGAGGGCGGCGAAGAACGTGCTCGTTTCACCCCGCTGAAAAACGGTGATTCGATGCGCTCAGCCATTAAACAGGTTGCCTCCGGCCGTTTTGGCGTCACCACTGAATATCTGGCCAATGCCGACCAGATTCAGATCAAGATGGCGCAGGGTGCCAAGCCGGGTGAAGGCGGCCAGTTGCCAGGCCATAAGGTCGATCAACGTATCGGTCGCGTGCGTCATTCCACGCCGGGTGTGGGGTTGATTTCCCCACCGCCGCATCATGATATTTATTCGATTGAAGATTTGGCGCAGCTGATCTTTGATCTCAAGAACACCAATCCGCGTGCCGATATTTCGGTAAAACTGGTGAGTGAAATCGGCGTTGGCACCATTGCGGCTGGCGTGGTCAAGGCGCATGCCGATCATGTAGTGATTGCCGGTCACGATGGTGGTACCGGCGCATCACCGCTCACCTCCATCAAACATGCCGGTACGCCGTGGGAAGTAGGCTTAGCTGAAACGCAGCAAACGCTGGTGCTCAATCGCCTGCGCGGTCGCATGACCTTGCAAACAGATGGCCAAATCAGAACCGGCCGCGACGTGGTCATTGCCGCCTTGCTCGGCGCGGATGAAGTCGCATTCGGCACCATCGCGCTGATTGCTGAAGGCTGCATTATGATGCGCAAATGCCACCTCAATACTTGTCCTGTCGGCGTCGCCACGCAGGATCCGGAACTGCGCAAGAAATTTGTAGGCACCCCGGAAGATGTAGTGAATCTGTTCATGTATATCGCTGAGGAAACCCGCGAAATCATGGCTGAACTGGGTTTCCGAACCTACAATGAAATGATCGGCCGCTCCGATATACTCGATACCAACGAAGCGATCAAACACTGGAAGTCACAGGGACTGGATCTCTCTCCAATCTTTCACCGCATCGATCCGAACGGCACAGCAGTCTACCACTGCGAATCACAGAATCACGGTCTCGATAAACTGATCGACAACAAGTTAATCGAACAGGCGAAACCGGCGCTGGAAAACAAAGAACCGGTGATCATCGAAACGCCGATCTGCAATGTGGATCGCAGCTTCGGCACTATGCTTTCCGGCGAAGTCGCCAAACGCCATGGCGATGAAGGCTTGCCGGAAGATGCCATTGTCATCAAGGCCAGGGGTACGGCGGGGCAATCGCTCGGCGCATGGCTGGCGCGCGGCGTTTCCATTGATCTGGCTGGTGAAGGTAACGATTACGTCGGCAAGGGATTATCCGGTGGTCGCATCGCCATTTATCCGCCTGAAAACTCCAATATTGTAGCTGAAGATAATATTATTGTTGGCAATACCGTGTTGTTCGGTGCAACGGGTGGCGAATGTTATTTCCGTGGCGTCGCAGGTGAACGCTTTGCTGTGCGCAACTCGGGTGCAGCCGCCGTCGTCGAAGGCGTTGGTGATCATGGTTGTGAATATATGACCGGCGGCACTGTTGTCGTACTCGGTGAAACGGGTCGCAACTTCGCAGCCGGCATGTCCGGCGGTATTGCCTATGTGCTGGATAAAGAGGGTACATTCGAGAGCCGGTGCAATATGGCGCAGGTGGCATTGGAAGCCATCACATCCGAAGCCGATGCACTGGAAGATATGGATCATCAGGGCTCGGATCTGGAAACGCACGGACGCGTCGATATCAAACACACATTGAGTCAGAATGATCAACAAATTGTACGCACATTGATTCAACACCATGTGCACTACACCAACTCCAGCGTAGGTAAAAATATTCTGGAGCACTGGAAAGATTTTGTCGGTCAGTTTGTTAAAATCACTCCTGTTGATTACCGCCGCGCCATGGCGGAAGTGGAAGCGCAGCTAAGGGCTGAAGGCGAAACAACAGCATCCACAGCAAAGGAGACAAACAATGGGTAAGCCAACTGGATTCAAGGAATTTTCCCGCGAGAATCTGAGTTATGCACCGGTCGCCGACCGGATCATGCATTTCAAAGAATTTTACAAGCTGCCGGAAGATATGGCCACCCAGGGCGCGCGCTGCATGGATTGCGGTATTCCCTTCTGCCACAACGGTTGTCCGGTCAACAACATCATCCCGGAATGGAATGATGCGGTTTATCGCGGCAACTGGCGTGAGGCGCTTGATATCCTGCACTCCACCAATAACTTTCCGGAATTTACCGGTCGCATTTGCCCTGCTCCGTGCGAAGAATCCTGCACAGTCAATCTAATTGGCGATGCGGTATCGATTAAAAATATCGAACTGTCCATTGTGGAAAAAGGTTGGGAGAACGGTTGGATCACGCCGCATATTGCAGAGGTAAAAACCGGCAAACGTGTAGCCGTGGTTGGTTCCGGCCCTGCCGGCATGGCAGCGGCCCAACAACTGGCCCGCGCCGGCCACGATGTAATTGTATTTGAAAAGAATAACCGCATTGGCGGCCTGATGCGTTACGGTATTCCGAATTTCAAGTTCGATAAATCTGTCATCGACCGCCGCATGGCACAAATGCGTGCGGAAGGCGTCGAGTTCCGTGTCAATTCCCATATCGGCGGCAATATTTCTGCCAAGGAATTGCTCAATGATTTCGATGCTGTCGTACTGAGCGGCGGCTCTGAGAAGCCACGCGACCTGCCGCTACCCGGACGCGAACTGAATGGTATTCACTTTGCGCTCGAATTCCTGACCAAAAATACCCAACGCGTACTGGGTGACGATATCCCGGACGAGGAATTTATATCTGCTGCCGGTAAGCATGTCGTCGTCATTGGTGGCGGCGATACCGGTTCCGACTGTATCGGTACATCGAACCGTCACGGTGCAGAATCTGTTAGCCAACTGGAAATTCTACCGAAACCTGAAGAAGAACCGAACAAACTGACAACCTGGCCGAACTGGCCGATGAAACTACGCACTTCCACCTCGCAGGAAGAGGGCTGCGAACGCGACTGGGAGGTATCCACCAAGCGCTTTATTGGCGATGACGATGGCAATGTACAAGCCATCGAATGCGTTCGCGTAGAGTGGAAACAGGACAATGGTCAGTGGAAGCTGAACGAAATCGAAGGTTCGGAGTTCACCCTGCCTGCCCAGCTGGTCACGCTGGCCATGGGTTTTATGCATCCTGTGCATGAAGGCATGCTCGAAGAACTGCGCGTTGAAAAAGATGGCCGCGGCAATGTCGATGCCAATGACCAGGATTATACCACCAGCATCGATAAGGTATTTACTGCCGGTGATATGCGTCGCGGCCAGTCGCTGGTTGTATGGGCTATCCGAGAAGGTCGCCAGTGCGCCCGCTCCGTTGATGAATACCTGATGGGCACAACTACCCTGCCTCGCTAATCAAACGGGCTGAACCAATCAAAGGGTCGCGCAAGCGGTCCTTTTTTCTTCTCACGAACCTTTCATTCGTCAACAGGGAGGAACCAGTGTACGAACAAAAAGCGTACCACAGCTGCTCATCCTTCCGGTGCGCAAACTGATCTATGATCACCCCATACCTTCTTTACTCTGAACAATGCATGATAAAGAATCACATCTCATGCATCTTATGACAAAATTATTGACTGAACTGTCGCCGCGCCAATCCCAACAGGAAATAGCGATCTCCTCATCGGGTGCGGTTATCGGTATTGGGCTGGTTGCATGGGTCAGCTACCACCTTGTCGACAGTACCGCCCTGCCTTTTATCGTAGCATCCATGGGTGCTGCTGCTGTATTGCTCTATGCCGCACCACACAGTCCGTTAACCCGCCCCTGGTCATTTGTTGGCGGGCATCTGGTATCCGCTGCCGTAGGAGTTACCTGTGCAGCATGGATTCCCGATCTGTTTCTGGCCAGCGGGCTGGCGGTAGGGCTGGCTATTTTTGCCATGCATCAATTGAATTGCCTGCATCCGCCCGGTGGTGCCGCCGCATTGGTCGCCGTGATCGGTGGTGACCAAATTCAATCACTGGGTTATCTCTACGTACTGATCCCTGTCGGACTGAATGTGTTGATTCTGGGTGGCGCTGTATGGTTAACACGTGTGCTGCTTGCTCAAAGGCGACAAGCCAAAGCATTTATACCCTACCCTGCTGATACGCACGAAGAGTATGACCTGCCAAATACCGCCCCGTTCTCAAATGACGACCTGACCAGTGCACTACAGGAGATCAATACCTACATTGACGTAACCATTGAAGATTTAAATGATATCTATACTCGCGCCATTTCATTCGCCCATCAACGCAGCCTGGGAACTATGGTATGTCGGGATATCATGACACATCAGGTCATTACTGTTGAATTTGGTGACAGCCTGAGAGATGCCTGGACATTGATGCAGCAGCACAATATCAAAAGTCTTCCAGTTATCAGCAGGGTTCGGCGGGTAAACGGCATTATCACCGTCAGTGATTTCAAACTGGAAGCCGCTCAATTTCCCGGAGGAACGATTGAAGAACGTCTGAAAACACTGATTAAACCCACGTCAGGAATGAGCTCGAACAAAGCCGAAGTGGTCGGGCAATTGATGGTATCTCCAGTCATTACCTTACCGGAAGATGCGCATGTTAGCGAAGCCGTCTCAATTTTTACCGCGCACGGGATCAGTCATATCCCTATCCTGAACCATGAACGCCGGCTGGCTGGCATGCTTTCACGCACGGATGTAGCACATTCCTTGCGCTCATCCGGCACAGCATAACAAACAGAGACTCAACCTGTTTTACCAGGGCCTGTTCACACGTATCCGGCTGTAGCGATATAGCAATTTCAATGTTGCAGTTTCAATTGCCCTTCCGGATGAAGAAAGCGTATAATCAAGCTTCGAACAGGAGATGCGCGATGGATAGTTTGTTTATGATCGCGGCAGCAACAGTGATTGTGCTGGTGGTGTTTGATTACACCAACGGCTTTCATGATGCCTCCAACGTCATTGCCACAGTCATCGCATCACGCGCCATGACACCGGCTCAGGCTGTGCTGGTGGTCGGCTTTTTTGAATTTCTAGGCCCCCTGCTCGGCGGCACTGCAGTAGCTGATACCATAGGCAACTTTGTCGACATTTCCGACCTGCAAGCACTGCCGGCCACGATCATCATCCTGTGTGGCGTGGCGGCAGCAGTGGTCTGGAATATCATTACCTGGCAACTGGGTATCCCATCTTCGTCCTCGCACGCTCTGGTTGGCGGTTTAATCGGCGCTGTGCTCGTTTCCGCCGGCAATGAACATATCGTATGGGGCCTGAATGAACTGGCTAATGGCCATGTGATCGGTATCTTCAAAGTGCTGTTCGCACTGTTGATCAGTCCGGTAATCGGTTTCTGGGTCGGTTTTTTGATTCATCGCTGGACGGGTATCCTGCTACGCGGTGCCCGCCCGCAGGTGAACCGCGATCTCCGCCGCAGCCAGTTTTTCACCACCGCAGTGCTGGCCTTTGCCCATGGTGCCAACGATGCCCAGAAAAGCATGGGCGTGATTACGCTGGTGCTGGTACTGGGCGGCTTTATTCCACAATTTGAAGTGCCCTTCTGGGTCGTACTGCTATGCGCGGTAGCCATTACGCTGGGGATTATGTCCGGCGGCTGGCGTATCGTGCGAACTGTCGGCTTCGGCATCTACAAAATCCGCCCCCTGCACGCCGTGAATGCCCAGATTACTGCCGGTGTGATCATTTTTTCTGCCGCCATGCTGGGCGGCCCGGTGTCCACAACCCATGTGGTCAGCTCATCAATTCTGGGCATTGGCGCATCGGAGCGTCCACGTGCGGTTCGCTGGGCCAAGGCCAGAGATATTGTCAGCACCTGGATTATCACTATCCCCGGTGCTGCGGTGATTGCTGCAGTCAGTTTCCTGTTACTGGGGCAGTTGCTTTTATTGGGAAGTTAACATGAAGTAACAACGCACCTGCATAACCTTTTCCACCGCATGATAAGTTTCATACCATGGGTTGGAAAAAATCCATGCGCGTTAAGGAGAACAATATGAACACGCCAATCAGCCGCTTAAAAAAACTGATCGACAGAATAATACCACCCATGCCGGATTTTTTCTCCCTTATCAATGAACAGTGCGAACTCTGCGTACAAGCCATGGCTGTGTTTGTTACCTATATGGAGAGCGGTGATGCCAGCAAGGCAGATCAGATTCGCCACATGGAAAAACACGGCGATGAACTCAAGCAACGCAACAGCAAAATCCTTAACCGGGCGTTTACTACGCCGATGGACAGGGAAGATATTCACGATGCAATCACCAGCATTGATGAAATCATGAACTATGCCAAAACAACCGTGCGCGAACTGGAAGTGCTTGATTTACAACCGGATCAGTACATGCTCGAAATGGCGATTGAATTGAGAGATGGCACCGAAGCACTGCAGCGTGGCTTTGCCATGCTTTCAAGCAACCCTGCCCATGCTGAAGATGATGCGTTGGCTGCACGAAAGGCAGAACGCCGGGTTGAACGCGTGTACAGACAAGCCATTGCGCACCTCTTTCATCCCAATATCGTACGGGAGAAAGTACCCGGCGATGATGGAGGCTCCGAGCATCAACAGCTGGCGCTCACCATGATTGATATATTCAAACATCGGGAAATCTATCGCCATATGTCCAATGGTGCTGACAGTCTCGCCTTGGCTGCCGATAAACTGAATGACATTATCGTCAAGATATCCTGACCTGGTGAGAAACTGAGTGTCGAATGGATTGGACTTCAAAGCGAAATAATTCAGGTTTAGTCGCCATGCATCACGATTCGATTTATACCTCGAACATTCACAGCAAAGGATTCGTCTTTGATGACAAGGTAGCGCGCGTTTTTGCCGATATGATCCGTCGCTCTGTGCCCGGTTACGGACAGACCTTACAAATGGTGGAATTATTGGCCCACGAATATGCGCAGGCAGAAAGCCGCCTGTATGATCTGGGCTGTTCGCTTGGTGCCGCCACGATGGCTCTGAGCTGCGGCTCTGTCGGTAAAAAATGTCATATCATCGGCGTGGACAACTCCCCTGCCATGATTGATCGCTGCAAGGAAACACTGAAAGAAAAATCCGTAGAAATTAGATGCCAGGATATTCTCGATACCGATATTGATCATGCATCGGTAGTTGTTTTGAATTTCGTGCTGCAATTCGTCGCCAAAGAAAAACGGCTCGGACTCCTTGCCAAAATCCATCAGGGACTCAAACCCGGCGGAGTCCTGATTTTGTCCGAAAAAATCGCTTTTGATGATGCGGATGAAAACCGGCGCCAAATTGAACTGCATGAAGCATTCAAACGCGCACAGGGCTATTCGGATATGGAGATCAGCCGCAAGCGTACGGCACTGGAACACGTGCTGATTCCCGAAACAACGAATGCGCACCATGATCGGCTGATACAGGCAGGTTTTTCTGCCTCCCATATATGGTTCCAGTGTTTTAATTTCGTATCGATGATTGCCGTCAAATGAGGGCATTCAGAGACCTGGAGTCAGCCCGGTTGAAAAAGCGGCTGGCCGACACATCGCTAGCTGGCTGGAGCGACTCACTGCTGGCGTTGCATAAACAGGGCTGGGACAACGTCCTCGAACATGGCGACATGGAACGCTGGCAAAGCAGTTTTAACGCCCTGCCCGATGTTACTCCTTCTGAAATCCGTTTGAATGCCCCGGTGGTAAAAATCGGGGGTGCTGCTGATACATCCATACCTGCAACCGTGCTCGAATCGGCGCTGAAACAGATGCATCCGTGGCGCAAGGGGCCATTTGAGTTGTTCGGAATCCATATCGACACCGAATGGCATTCCGACTGGAAGTGGGATCGCCTGAAAGATGCGATTAGCCCGTTACAGGGGCGTGCTGTACTCGATGTCGGTTGCGGTTCCGGCTACCATCTCTGGCGCATGCTCGGCGCAGAAGCTGAACTGGTGATTGGCATTGATCCGACGGCGCTGTTCTCCATGCAGTTTGCAGCGCTGAAACGTTATCAACCCGATGCTGCCGTATTTTTTCTGCCCATCGGAATTGAAACCATGCCTGCCGCTATGGGCTGTTTCGACAGCGTGTTTTCAATGGGTATCCTCTATCACCGCCGTTCTCCCATCGGTCATCTGATAGAATTAAAAGAGCTGTTACACTGCGGTGGCGAACTGGTGCTGGATACGCTGGTGATTGAAGGCAATGAACAAAGCTGCCTGATACCGCACAGGCGTTACGCCAAGATGCGTAACGTTTGGTTTATTCCATCGGTGAATATGCTAAAACTGTGGCTCAAACGCGCCGGTTTCAAGGATATCAAGCTGGTCGATGTCAGCCCGACCAGCACCGAAGAGCAACGTTCAACCGAATGGATGACATTCGAATCACTGGCCGATTTCCTGGATCCGCATGATTCAAGCCGCACCATCGAAGGCTACCCCACCCCCGTTCGCGCCATTCTCACAGCAAAAACATGATTGCTTGAACACGAAGGCACGAAGACAAAGCACAATCATGCTGAACCACTTGCAAAAGTCGTGAACGGCGATTTACTTCCCCAATCCGGCGCACTACGAACTGGAATTTCGGAGAATGGAACCACCATGCTCTTCATTCCATTCCAAAAATTCACTCGAAGTGGGATTGCAACTCATCCACTCAGACTTTTGCAAGTAGCTCATGCTTTGTCTTATTTTCTTTGTACCTTCGTGTTTTGTGGTGAAAAGATTATGGAAGCACTGACACCCTGGTCATGATATCACCCTGTTTGATCTGATCGACTACATCCATACCTTCCTCGACCTGACCGAAGATGGTGTATTGCCCATCCAGATGCGGTTGCGGGCCGAAGCAGATGTAAAACTG
>JAUZQI010000143.1 GCA_030951095.1 Mariprofundus sp.
GTAAGGCATGGAAGCCCAAAGGGTTGATGTCTTCTTCACCCAGCATATTATTCAGATGAATGCCCGTTCCGGGCACGACGATGCCCGAACCTTCGCCATTGCTGGTGGTCAGCGATACAGCCATCCCATCCCTGTCCACAATGCTGATATGCGTCGTGCTGCCGTGTCGGTTGTCAGGTTCACCAGAATGATCACCTGTAAATCCTTGCAGACGCTGGTGAATATTGTTCGCCTGAGTTTGCAGGACGTTGTCATTCAATATTTCCGATTCAATATCACGTTCATGAATTCGGGCATCCAGTCCTTGATGGCGTATGTTGCTGGCTGCTTGCAAGGCTTCGGTCATCAACACAGGCCATGGCGTTGTTGTTTTATTAAGAGCCGGGAGACGATCAAGCAGACAAGCGGCAAATGTGATCAGCAGGCCACCGGATGACGGCGGCGGGTTGGTCAGCAGGGTTCCGCCAAACATGGGTGTGGATAAAGGCGTGCGAATGTTGACCTGTCGGGCGCGCATATCATCCATACCCAGCAGTCCGTGAGGGGTGCAGGCGGTGACAATCGCGCGTGCCAAATCGCCATGGTACATTTCATCAATACCATCGATGGCGAGCATTTCAAGGGTATTGGCCAGATCGGTATTGCAAAAACAGTCACCTTCGGAGAGTAATTCACCTGCTGGTGCATGTAGCGATTTGCAAGGTTTCGAATCACTCAGGATGGGTTGCAGCAGTTTGATAAATGAAGCCTGAAGTTCATTGAGCCGAATGCCATTTTTTGCAGCTTCGATACCCGGTGTTAATGCTTCCAGAAGAGGTAATTTTCCATGTCGTCGATGGGCTTCAAAGAGCATGGCCAGCAATGATGGGGTGCCGACAGACGCCTGACCGATATGAAAGGTCTGCACGGTATCTCCGAAATCAATCGGCACCGCTTTTAATTCAGTGGATAAACCCGCAGAGGAAAATTCATCAGCAGGAAAGCCCGGTGGTATGATACTGCTGTGGTTCACACAACCCGGCATGCGGGCAAAACCATCGTAGAGCATGGGATGCTGGCGGGGAGCTACAACCAGCATAAAACCGCCGCCGCCGGCAGCAGTCAGTACCGGTTCAGCGCAAAAAGATGTGCTTACTGCCGCGATGGCCGCATCCACCGCATTGCCACCGGCACGCAAAATGGTAGCACCGGCATCAGCTGTGGCCGCGTGCCCGGCAGCGACAATGCCCCGATCAGGCATTATACACCAATCGCTGTGAGCTTGTGTTCACACACTTTTCTGATGAACGATAAAGCCCTTGCTTTTTAGTTTGAGTTGAATGGCTTTCAACAGTTGATTGGCAGAGGCGCGTGTCTGCTTTGGGCCAATCCACACAGCATAGAGTCCGCTCCTCCTGATCGAAATGGCAGCCTGCCATCCTTTCCGTTTTAACTGTTCAGTCAGTTTTTGAGCCCGTGAGCGTTCTTGGAATGCACCTACCTGGACATAAAAACCGCCGGCCATCTTCATCGGGTGAGAAGTCGGAGTTTTCGGCCTGACCGTCGCGGTAGAGACTTTGGGTTTTGGCTGAACTTTGTGTATTTTAACCGGCGGATCCACTGAATGATGCTCTATGGCAGGAGGGGTATGGGGCATTTTTTTGGTCTGTATTTTTTTAACAGTTTGCTGTTGCGGCGCTTGCGCTTGAAACCTAAACCATTCAGGCCGTACAGAGGACAGAAATACGAGAATAATACAGCATGCTGCAATACCCCATGCGGCGCGTTGTTCAGGCAGGGAGGCTTGCCATTGTTCTGATGCCGGCATGATTGAAATGATCAGTTGCCGAAAAGACTATCCAGTTTTTCGGCAAAACGGTTGTAGCGGAATGGTTTTTGCAGGACATTGAATAGCTTGTCCGGGAAGCGTTCGTACAAATCCTCAGGGTAACCGGTGACGAAGATGATACGATCCAGAATGCCCGGATTGACCTGTTCCAGTGAGCTGTATATTTCATCACCGGATAGTCTTGGAATGCGCACATCAAGCAGGACGACCTGATACTCATCACCATGCGTGGTCAGTTCAAACAGACTCTGAACCGGATCACTCATGCAGACGATATCGCTCTGTATGTTTTTATCACTGACATAACGATTGAAAAAAGTGGACAGAATACCCTGTATCGAATCTTCATCATCAATGATCAATACTTTCATGCCCATGCTCATCACTCTCCCAAATTACGCAGTCCTGAACTGCGGGTTAAGTCAAACTTTGCAGTTTACCATGATATTTCCAAGGCAAACTATAACAAACTGTCGGGATTAATGCGGGCATTATTGAAACGTACCCCCCAGTGCAGATGCGGCCCCGTTGCTCTGCCTGTGGCACCAACCTCACCAATTTTCTGCCGGGTTTCAAGCCAGTCTCCCCTGGTTACTGCTGTCGAGTGCATATGCGAATAGACGGACACTAATCCATTTCCGTGTCCGATAGCTACTGTTTTACCATTCAGGTACATATCAGCAACCAGCAGTACGCGTCCGGCCAGCGGCGTTTCAATCACCGTGCCGGCAGGTGCAGCAATATCAATACCAGAGTGTGGTGAACGTGGTTCGCCATTGACGAAACGCTGAGCCCCGAATGGCGTCGAAACGATACCCTCGAAGGGCCTGCCGCTCATTTTTACATCCGGGTTGGCATCCACGCGTTCAACATAGGTGGCTTTTAATGTTTTCACCTCGGCCCGTATTCGGGCCAGAGTCTGTTTGTCAAAAACAGCCATTTTCTTCGCAACCTCGATATGCGAAATGCGAAAGGATCCTTTGCTTACCTTGAGAAAATCATTGGCAACGGAGTCTTTTGCTGATTTCAACATGATATTGTATTTGCCCTGTTTCTTTTTCAGATCAATTACGATCCAGCCGCGCCATACGCCATGACCGACAGACTTGAGTGGCCAGTTTTTTCCAAAACATGTCAGCTCCAGTTTGTCACCGGCATACGTTGTTTCCACGCCCACAACATCTCCCTGCACACCCTTCCATGTGGTGGCGAAGGCGAAATTGCTGCAGAGGCATAGAGCAGGGATAAGGCAGATAATGGTTTTTATGCTGTTTTTCATGTTGATTCCTCCTGAATTGATTGCACTGTGGTTTGGACTGTCCCGTCACGGAAACGTACAAACAGGTCGTCATTTTTTGTTAAGCCAGCCGCATGCGTAACGAGCCGACCATCAGCTGTATAGCTCATATTGTAACCGCGTTCCAGAACACGGGTAGGATCCAGTTCCATGAGTTTGCCAAGCGAGATATCCAGTTGTTGCCGTTTCATTTGAATATGATGCACCTGTGCTTTTAATTGTGCGGTGATATCGGCCAGCGATTGCTGCCGGTTTCGTAACAATATGAGCATGCTTTGATGCAGCTTTCCGGTTTGACCGGTTTGAAACAAGCGATGTTGTTGAAGCTGTTGGGTGGGCTGTAGCGGTGCCAACCGTTTTTCCAGAAAACGCAGGGGAGTACGCAGTTGTTGCAAGCCTATATGGGCTGCATGTTCGAGGCGCGCTTGCAGTTGCCCGGCATGATGATGATGTGCATCGATACGTCGTAGCCAGGTATGGGTTTGACGTTGTATCAGCGAAGCATGATCCAGGCGCATTTGTAGCAGCCGTTGCCCAAGCATGCGGTTGAGGGCAGTCAGTTTTGGCATGCGCTGGCGCAGTTCATCTCTGGCCGGGCAGCATATTTCAGCTGCATTGGAAGGCGTGGCCGCGCGAATATCTGCAGCCAGATCGGCCAGTGTCGTATCGATTTCATGTCCAATGCCGGAAATCACGGGGATAGGGCAGTCCACAATCGATTTAACAACGGTTTCATCATTAAAACACCACAGATCTTCGATACTTCCACCGCCGCGCACCAGTAGAATCATATCGGGGCGGTGCGCCATGGTGCTGATTTTTCTGATCGCCGCTGCAATGCTTGCAGGTGCTGCTTTTCCCTGCACCAGTGCCGGCGCCAATGTAAGATTGAGCCATGCAGGCCGTGTAGCCAGTATTTTTTTGACATCCTCAAGGGCTGCTGCAGTAGGGGAGGTAACAATTCCAATGTGATTCGGTAGCGGGGGAATGGCCCGTTTACGCGCCGCATCGAACCATCCACGTTTGGCGAATTCCTGTTTCCGGAGCTCAAATTCCGCTGCAAGTTTGCCGAATCCAGCGGTCTCAACGCGGCTGACTACCAGTTGATAGGAACCACGCGGTTCATAGAGGCTGATATGGCCACTGAATACAAACGCTCCACCTTCTTCCGGCAAGCTTGTTATCCGCAATGCTGTAGAACGCCAGATCACAGCGGAAATAGCTGCATGCGCATCTTTAATGGTGAAATAGAGGTGACCGGATGAAGGCCGGGTCAGGCGGGATACCTCGCCTGTGACCTCCACCTTGGCAAAACCGACCTCCAGCATTTGTTTGATGCGGGCTGTCAGCGCGGTAACGCTTAGCGGATTTCTGTCTGTGTCAGCGAACATACGACAATCATGTCGTCTGCCCGGAAAGGGTCAATGCCTGTTTGTTGAAAGATTTGCCAGAATCGATGAATCAGAGGTTTTCAATAGCATCATCTATGTCGTATTCGCATATGTCAGGTTCATATGGGGCATCCATCAGAAATGCAATATCTGACAATGAAATATGTGGATTCATCTGTGCAATCGATTTCATCACTTTATGTAAATCCAGATTGGTGTCCGTGTTGTTTTCGTACATGATTTTCTACCCTCCAGTTTGATGGGGAAAAACTTATGCAACGATTGTGACAGTAGGATGGCATGGGGATGGCATGTCGATGTCATGAAGGGGTATTATAGTGTTTCTTCTTAATGCAAATACGATGAGATTCAGAAGGCGCGTGTTATATTTATGGCGATACTTTTATGGTAGTCTTGGATCCTTATTTACATCCTGCCTGCCTGTCGATAAAAGGAGCAACTGTTGAGCGAAAGCGACATCAAAATGTTGGAAAATAATAAATATTATCTCAATCGTGATTTAAGTATGCTGGAGTTCAATCGACGGGTATTTGAAATGGCCTGTGATCCGACAGTGCCGCTACTTGAACGGTTGCGTTTTCTCTGCATTTGCACATCCAACCTGGATGAGTTTTTCGAAGTGCGTGTAGCGATCCAGAAACAACGTGTTGTCGTTGGCTCACTGCGTGTTGGTGCGGACGGTATGACCGCGAGTGAAACGCTACAATGTATTCATAAGCAAGTCAGAGCTTTGGTTGAGCAACAGTACCAGGTGCTCAACCATGAACTTATACCGGCGATGCGCGATGAGGGGATTTGTTTTTTACATCGTGCCGAGTGGAATGAAGCGCAGCAGGATTGGGTTCAAAAATTTTTCAGACGTGAGTTGCTACCTGTCCTGACCCCGATCGGGCTGGATCCGGCCCATCCATTTCCGCGTCTGCTTAACAAGATTCTTAATTTCATGGTCGAACTGGAAGGCAAGGATGCCTTCGGACGCGAATCGCATTATGCCATTGTGCAGGCACCGAGGTCATTATCGCGCATGATCAGGT
Organism: Mariprofundus sp.; assembly: GCA_030951095.1. Taxonomy (GTDB): domain Bacteria; phylum Pseudomonadota; class Zetaproteobacteria; order Mariprofundales; family Mariprofundaceae; genus Mariprofundus. The sequence continues at coordinate 5,572 of JAUZQI010000143.1, forward strand.
TGCCTGAGGGTGTGGCGACTTCGGAAAACTGTTATGTGTTCCTGTCATCTATTATTCATGCC
>JAUZQI010000144.1 GCA_030951095.1 Mariprofundus sp.
GAACAGTCATAGAAGTTCAACCGGAGCAGGCGAAAGATACCGCCGTGCTGAATGTGGTGGGAGCGTTGGGTGCCTCTATCGGCAACACGGCATATTCACTGCGTGAAAACCCGACGATTGAGGTTACAGCCATGGGATTCAGCCCGCTACAAAAAACACTACTGTCCTCTGAAACCGGAGGTACGGTTCGCGTTGAGCTGTCCGAAATTCCGCAGCCCATACGTGTGACAACAATACCGAACTCGGACAAGACAAGCTGGTGTATCAACGGAAAAATGGTAATGGTAGCAAAACAATTGCGGCAAAAGCTTTTTTCCGGGGAACATACGATAGAAATTGACAGCCCCTATTTCAAAAAGCAGAAAATCAACGTCGTCATGGCGTTGGGCGAGGCGCTGGATCGTAGCGTTCATTTACAGCCTATAAGCGGACAGATGACCATCACCACAGTGCCAGCAGGTGCAAGCGTGCACATCAATGGAGAACCGGTCGGCATTTCACCTGTATCTGTTACAAAGATCGGCGGCCAATACCAGCTTGAGGTGGTGCTTGGCGACTATCAAACAATATCCGAAAATATTGAAATCACCAACGCAGATAACCATATCGAACGGGATTACCGACTGATGCCCAGAAATGCTTATGTGAACATCCACCTGTCGCCTGTTGGCGGAACATTGCTTTTGAATGGCAAAAAAGTACCTTCAGCCACAGAGAAACTGGCCGTTCAAGCCCGTGCCAACAACATGCTAAGCTATCATAAGGCAGGCTATTTTTCGCAACACCAGACTGTATCCATTGCCCCCGGAGCAGAAAAAAAGGTTTCATTTCAACTCAAAGCTGAGACAGGCGTGGTTGACGTTCGCTCGAAGCCGAATGCGACTGTCATCGTCGATGGCAAACAGGCGGGCCAGACGCCGCTGGTATTAAAATTATCTGCGCTGCCGCACCGGATTGAACTGCGTAAACGCGGGTTTCGCTCCCACAAAAGAACGGTGACACCCAGCAGCAAGTCGAGACAAGCAATCACAGCCGTGCTGCATACGGAATTGCAGGCGAGGTTATCTGAAGCATCGCAAGAATTTAACAACTTGGTCGGCATGAGACTCAAACTTTTCAGACCACGCAGCAGCTTTGTGATGGGAGCTCCCCGCTATGAGAAAGGCCAACGCGCCAACGAGTTTTTGCGCACTGTGAAACTGACCAGACCATTTTATGTCAGTAAACACGAAGTCACCGGCGCGCAGTACGCCAGATTCAGGAAAAGTCAGAGTGCACAGAATGAGCCGGTAAGTTCACTGAGCTGGATTGACGCCGCGACGTACTGCAACTGGCTCAGTTCACGGGAAAAGCTCCGCCCCTTTTACAATATTCGTAATGGCCAATTGCGTGGCTTCAATGTGGCGTCCGACGGTTACAGGCTGCCCAGCGAAGCTGAGTGGGAATGGTTAGCCAGAAAAGCGGCAAGAACTGAACAGAGCAAATTCACATGGGGTGATGAGACAACCATCCCCGAAAATTCCGGTAATATCGCAGATGAATCTGCCGAAGGAACAACAACGCACTATGTGCCAAATTATTCCGACGGCTATGCGGGGCTAGCTCCGGTTGGCAGTTACCCGGCGGAAAAATCAGGCCTGTATGACTTGACCGGCAATGTTAGTGAATGGGTGCATGATGTTTATTCTCTGGTGCCGTCTGCCGGACAAAAAACAGAGCTCGACCCGATGGGTAAAAATACAGGTGATACGCACACAGTAAAAGGTTCAAACTGGCGCTCCGGCACGATCACCGAGTTACGGGCCTCGTATCGGGACGGTGCCAATACAGGCCGTGACGATATCGGTTTTCGCGTTGCACGATATATTGACTAACGCGCGTGGATTTTGTCTTTACCGGCATTTGAACTCGATAGCCCCCTTCTGTATTGACAAAAGGGACTTACAGACTAGTCTGACTAGATGCTTTGAACACAGGAGTCTGTTATGGGGCAGTGGCAATTACAGGATGCGAAGGCACGCTTGAGTGAACTGATCAAATCGGCACATAATGAAGGCCCGCAGCAGGTGACTGTGCGTGGCAAGCCTTCGGTAATCGTGATCTCTATTGAAGAATTCGAGGCGATGAAACGCCGGCGACCGCGTTTTGTCGATCTGATGCGATCATCGCCAATGGTAGGCGAGGCGTTGACTATAGAGCGCTCCGGTTCTCTGACCCGGGATGTCACCCTGTGAGTTATCTGCTGGATACCAACGTATTGTCGGAGTTGGTGCGTGCAAAACCCGAACCGGCAGTGATTGCCTGGTTCGATCAGGTGCCGGACGATAGCCTGCATATCAGTGTATTGACCCTTGGTGAGATTCGGAAGGGTGTCGAATCTGTTTCTGATAGCAGGAGGAAAGAGAAGCTGCGGGTCTGGCTGGAACATACGTTGCCGGACTGGTTTGAGAATCGCGTCCTTTCAGTTGATGAAGCTGTTGCCGAACAGTGGGGGCGCATGCTCGCGGAGGCTGGACGCCCGGTTCCGGCGGTCGATAGCCTGTTAGCTGCCACAGCTCTACAGCACGGCCTGCGCATGGTGACCCGCAATGAGCTGGATTTTAGCTTTCCCGGACTGGAGGTGATCAACCCGTGGATGAAATGAAAACACTGTGGCTTTTGAAATGCACGAAACAAGACCTGACCCCGCAGTCGGCCAACAATCGAATCGAGACGGATGCTCGCAGTGACAAACAAGTTTACCCCAGCGATCACCGCTCATCCGCAGGGCATTATTTGTGCTCAAAAGCTTCCGTTCAGTTTTTGTGCCAAAACTTAACACTTGGAATTTATCATGGGTGAAAAAATCATGCAGGTGCGTTGTTTGTTTCATGTTAAGCAAGGAGAGACTCATGGCTGATATTCACAGAACCAAACGGTTCAAGCGAAGTACGCTCATTATTATAACCATCCTTGGCCTTGGTTTGCTAGCTGGCACGGCGTATGCCGCCATGCGGTCCATCCAGCTGGATTCACCGGCAACATTTCCGGTTGATATTTAAGACAGGAGACTCGTATGTCAGAGATGATTAAAAGCATCGCCGTGCTGATTGGCAGCGCCATTACCGTGCATCTTTCCTATATCGGTTATATCCGACCGCAGGCTGATGTGATTATTGCCGAAGCCAAACTCGCCGGGCAATCGGCTCCACGCGATCTTCTGGTCGTACTGAAAGATTATGAGCAGGAGATATGCCTTATTCTGATGCTCTGGGCGGTCTATCTGATTTTGAGTAAATGCTTTGCCATTCTCAAAGATAAATATCTGTTCACCGTCGATCTGCTGGAAGAAACGGCTGAAGATGGCAGCAACCTTAATACTGCATTGTCCAATCTCGATCAGCTTCCTGCAGACACCAGAGAAACACCTCTGGTTGAAACCCTGATGGCGAGCCTGCGGCGATATTTGATTACCAACGATGTCCAGAATACCTCCGACGCGGTGGAATCCAGCGTTGAATCGCTGGCGGTACGGCAGGAAGCGGAAAATTCGATGATTCGCTATCTCATCTGGGTGATCCCCTCCATCGGTTTTGTTGGCACGGTCAGGGGCATTGGTCAGGCGCTTTCATTGGCTGATCAGGCGCTGGCCGGCGATATCGCCGGCATGACAAATAGTCTGGGCATTGCTTTTAACTCTACCTTTGTCGCCCTGCTGGTGAGTATTTTATTGATGCTTCTGCTGCATCAGTTGCAGCGGCTGCAGGACGGTCTCGTCGTAGATACACAAGCCTATTGTGAAAAGTTTCTCTTGAAACGCATTTCCGAAAAGTAGGCCCAAACTGAAAGCCCGCCGCAGAACCGAAGGATTTAGTATCGCATTCCTGGATATCATGGCTTGCGGCCTTGGCGCTATCATTCTGGTGTTTATGATTGTCAAACATAATGTCGATCAACCCACCACAGAAGCTGATCTGCTGCAATCCGACCTGGCCCAACTCCAGCAACAACAAGCAGCATTGAAACAATCAATCTCCGAACTGGATGCTGATGCTCTGAATGAAATAAAAAAAATCAGCCGTAACCAGACAGCAGTATCCGCATTGAAACATGAGATGGCCAAAAAAAGTGATCTGCTCAAACGCAAGAACATGGAGCTCGCAGCAGTCAAAAATACAATTAAAAATGCGCCCAGGGCGAAAAAAGATGATGTTGTAAAAAATGATCGGGGCGGGGAAGAAAATTATATCATGGGTATCAAGGTCGAAGGGCGTAAGATCGTTTTTCTCGTTGATAGCAGTGCATCCATGACCGATGAAAAGCTTATTCGAATCATCCGCCGCAAAAACAGCTCGGAAAGTGAGAAAAAAAGAGGCCCCAAGTGGCAGCGCACCAAACGCATTATGCGCTGGCTGCTGGCGCGCACACCTAAATCCAGTCAGGTCTCTGTCGTAGCTTATAATCAAACAGCCAGAGTACTGGGCGGATCAGGCTGGTTGAATGGCCGTGATGCCAGCAGTATACAAAAACTTTACAGAGAGCTTGATAAGCTTGTGCCAACCGGATCAACCAATTTGCAACTGGGTTTGCAAAAAGCAGCGGCGCTCGGGCCTACAGACTTGTATGTGGTGACTGATGGCCTGCCCACCGCCGGACAATCGCGTTATTCGAGCCTCAATCCATTTTCAGCTTGCAGCTCCCTGTTGGGTAAATCCAGCAACATCTCCGGTGACTGTCGCGTCAAACTGTTCCGCCAGAGTATTTATGAAAGTTCTCCCAAGGGCGGCGTGAAAATTAATGTCATCCTGTTGCCCATCGAAGGCGATCCGCAGGCGGCTCCGGAATATTGGGCATGGAGCGCGTCAACAGGCGGTTTGCTCATTAGTCCTGCGCTGAGTTGGCCATGAAATCACGGCGGGGAAATCTGGAGATTTTCAGCCTGTCCTTCCTGGACATTGTTTCCTGTGGATTTGGCGCTGTCATTTTGCTGGTGCTGATTTCCAAACCGCTCGAGGGAACCACCAGCTCGGATATTGATACTGCCAGGCAAATGTTACAGCAGGTGATATCTGCGGAGAACAGTGTTAGCCAGTCATCCAGAGAGCTCGAAAAGAAACAACAGGAGCTGGCCAGCCTCAAACAAATCAGTTCGCTAATAGTAACTTCCGGGGCAACCGCAAAAAAGCAGCTCGGCGCTAAAACCAGCGAGCTTGAAAAACTGGATGGCGACCTCGAAGGCTTATCCCAGGTTGAATCCTCGCTCAAACGCGCCTCGATCAGGCCCAGTTCTTCAACAAAAAGGGATGCGGAAGTCGGCGGCATACCGGTTGACAGCGATTACATTATTTTTATCGTCGATACATCGGGCAGCATGATCAATATCTGGCCGCGTGTATCCCGTGAACTGATTAATGTTCTGAAAATTCATCCCAGGGTAAAAGGTTTCCAAATCATGAACGACAATGGAACCCATTTAATTTCAAGCTATGCAGGAAAATGGATTCCCGACACCCCACAACGCCGCAGAGCCGTGATGGGCATGTTCAAATCATGGAACAGCGCCTCAAACAGTAGCCCGGTTGAAGGGATTGAGATGGCATTAAAAAGATACGCGAAACCCGGTATTTCCCTGTCTATTTATGTTTTCGGAGATGATTATTCCGGTGCATCCTATGGCCCAATCGTTGACACTATCGGCAATCTGAACAGCAATCGCATCACGGGAAAAAGATTAGCCAAGATTCACGCTATAGGATTCATGTCGCAATACACCACCAACCGCTTTTCCATTCTGATGAGAGAACTGACAAAACGTAATGGTGGAACCTTTCTGGCTCTGCATCCATAAGTATCAGCTTCCTGGTTATTCCCTACCCGGCGTGGTATCCCCTACCCAACTGTTAGCGCATTGTTCCCCTGTCCTGCCGGGGTGGTGTATCAACATAATAGAGCAGTATCGCACCGGCAACAAACAACAGCACAATCACCAGTATAGAAAAACGCGCACTACCGGATATGAGACTGGCTATGCCCATGAGTGCCGGCCCCATCACTGCAGCGAATTTTCCCAACATATTGAAAAAACCAAAAAATTCAGCGGCCTGATGTTTAGGAATCATGCGTGCATACATGGAGCGCGATAATGCCTGCACACCGCCCATCACCAGCCCGATCGCTGCGGCCAGCCAATAAAAGTCGGATGCCTGCTGCATGGTGGAACTCCAGACACAAACAACCGAATAAATGCCAAGGCTAACCAGAATCACGCCTTTGGCGCTCCAGCGCTCACCCAGCCAACCCATGGCCAGCGCCGAAGGGAATGCAATAAACTGAGTCATCAGCAATGCTGTGATTAACACCGATGAATCAAAACCCAGCGACAGCCCGTAATCGACCGCCATACGAGCCACTGTGTTCACCCCGTCGATATAGAGAAAATAAGCCAGCAGAAACATCCATATCTGTTTCAAACCACGCAGATGATGGAAAGTATCACCTAGCTGGCTAAAACCATTTCTGGCGGCATCCAGCCAGTGTGACGTTGTCACTTCACCCTGTTCATGCACATAACGAACCAGCGGCAGCGTAAACAGCGCCCACCACAGGGCCACCGTGATAAATGACCAACGCACAGCCTCGGCCTTGTCAGCCAACAGGAACCAGTCCGGATGCAATGTCATCAGCACATTGATAGCAAACAGGATGCCGCCACCGATATAGCCGATGGCATAACCCAGCGCCGATACACGATCCATCTCTTCATGCTTCGCCACATCCACAATCAGGGCATCGTAAAATACATTAGCGCCGGAAAAACCTATCGCACCAAAAGCATAAATCAGTACCGCTAACAACCAATGTCCACCGCCGACCAGAAACAGCGCTGCAGTCATCAGCACGCCCAATACCGTAAAACTCAGCAGCATGCGTTTTTTCAAACCGCCCTGATCGGCGATAGCGCCCAAGACCGGTGCCAGCAAGGCAATCAACAGCCCTGCTCCGGCATTAGACAGGCCAAGCCAGAATGTCGATTCGTTGGCAGTAAGGCCAGTTGCCCAGTACTGCTTGAAGAATACCGGAAAGAATCCGGCCATGACTGTGGTTGCATAAGCCGAATTGGCCCAGTCATATATAGCCCACGACCATGTTGGTTTACCAATTCCCAAACGAACCGGTCTGCGCTTACTTTTACCCATGCCAGCAATTTAGTTTGCAGACAGGATTTTGGCGAGGGGTAATGCATATGAGAGTCATCATTCAACGCGTCAACAGCGCCATGCTTGTCAACTAGGAAAGCGCTGATCAAACCATGATTCACGATCCTGCATGTGAAAAGAACGATGATCAGTCGAGCGTCAAACGTATGGCCAAACGCTTGTTGAACTACCGTATTTTTCCCGACCATGAAGGCCGAATGAACAAAAGCCTGTCCGATATCAATGGCGATTTACTACTCGTGCCAAATTTCACAGTGGCCGCCAACACGCAAAAAGGAACGCGCGCCAGCTTCTCGACTGCGGCATCGCCAAAGGATGGTAAACGCCTGTTCGATGCGCTCGCGCATAGCGTCCGGCAACAGCATGATCGCGTCGAAACCGGAGCCTTTGGCGCTGATATACAAATCACCCTAACCAATGGTGGCCCGGTAATTTTCATATTGCAAAGCTGATGTGGACGCATCAGGCCATCACGCTAGCCTGCCAACATGGGGAATCGTCGATTAAATAATCGCTTC